>NZ_RZPH01000840.1:0-2713 GCF_004022825.1 Mesorhizobium sp. M7A.F.Ca.CA.004.04.2.1 | reverse complement strand
ATCGTGCTCGATGTCGGTGGTACGGGCAGCGTCGAAGAGGCGTGCTTCCGCTTCGGGTGATTGCAGCGCCCGCACGCCCTGCAGCACGTCGACGCAAAGCTGCAGCCGGTGGAATTTATGGCCGCCGGCGGCGTGCACGATGGCGATCGTGAGAAGAGCCGCCGGCGTGTCTGTCGCGTCGCCGTCGATGGCGCGCAATTCAGGGAAACCCAGCGACAGGCGCCGCCGCATGCCGATGTCATGCACGAGGTCGCCATGCAGTTCGACCAGCAGGCTGGAATTCTCCTTTTCGAGCCATTTGAATTCCTGCAATTCGTAGGATTCGGCCTCGTTGCTGCCAAGCTCGAAGCCGCATGCCGTGATCACCTGGTTTGCCCGCGCCAGGTTGGCGGGTTCGACCAGGATATCGATGTCGGTGAACGGCCTGTCGGCGACGTTGCGGTAGAGCTTGCGCGCGAAGACGGGTCCCTTGACGATCCGCGCCGGAATATTGTCCGCCGCCAGTCCCTTCATGATGCGGTCGCCATGATACTTCAACAGCATAGACTGGCCGGTGGCGATCGTTGCCTTCTGGCGCAGATTTTCCAGCTTGCCGTGCAGGTCCGCATCCGCTGGCAGCCGCGCGTCCCCGCTGAGCTTGCGCAGCATGATCGGCAGGACGCCATGGAATTCGGCGTTGTCGAGCAGCGACATCAGCGTCTTTGCCGGCAAATTATCGACGTCGACAGTCGGCGCCTCCGGATCTGCGTAGCGCAGCAGCAGCTTTTCTTCGGCAGGGGTAAGCGGTGGCAGCATCAACCTGGACAATGTTGCGATTGCAGGGAAAGATGTCGCAGAAAAGCAGGGTGGAAGCCAGGGTTACATGCCCCAGCGTAGCGCCGCCGTGTGTACAGGCGCGTCCCAGAATGCGGTCGTCTCATCGTCGAGCATGGTGAGTGTGATCGAGCAGCCGGCCATGTCGAGCGAGGTGACATAGGAGCCGACCAGCGAACGGGCCACCGTCACGCCATGCTTCTCGAAAATCGCCCGCGCGCTGTTGTACATCAGGTAGAGTTCCATCAGCGGCGTGCCGCCGAAACCGTTGACGAACAACAGCGCTGGACCCTTCGCCCGGTCGCCGAGATCGCCCAGGATTGCGGCACAGATCTCCTGCGCGATAGCATCGGCGCTTTTCAGCGTGTCGCGCCGGCGGCCGGGCTCGCCATGGATGCCGACGCCGAATTCCATCTCGCCATCGCCGATGTCGAAAGTCGGCCTGCCCGCCGCCGGTACGGTGCAGCTGGTCAGCGCCACGCCCATCGAGCGGGTAGCAGCGTTGACGCCGTCGCCCAGCGCCTTCAGCGGCGCCAGTGCCAGGCCATGTTCGGCAGCGGCTCCGACGATCTTTTCCACCACCAGCGTGCCGGCGACGCCGCGCCGGCCCGTCGTATAGGAAGAATTCTCGACGGCGACATCGTCATTGGTCACGATCTGCTGGACGCCTTCAGACATCTCGGCCGCCATGTCGAAGTTCATGACGTCGCCCTCATAGTTCTTGACGATGAACAGGCAACCGCCGCCGGTGTCGACGGCCTCCGCCGCCGCCAGCATCTGGTCCGGCGTCGGCGAGGTGAACACCTGGCCGGGGCAGGCGGCGTCGAGCATACCGTGCCCGACAAAGCCGCCATGCAGCGGCTCGTGGCCGGAGCCTCCGCCGGAGATCAACGCCACCTTGCCCGGCCGCAAGGTCTTGCGGCGGACAAATTTGTGCTCGTCGCCGAGCACGAGGATGTCGGCATGGGCGGCGACGAAGCCGTCGAGGCTTTCGGTCAGCGCCGTGTCCACCGAATTGATAAACTTCTTCACGGCCGTCTCCTCCCGAAATAGGCCTTCCAAAGCAATTCCAGGGAAAGTGTGTCGCGGTTTTCCGTCCGGAATTGCGTAAAACAAAGAGTTCGATCAGCCACCCTTGCCGGTGATGCTGGTGATCTTCTGGATAAAATCGTTCACCGCCTTATCGAGCGCGGCGTTCTGCTTGTCGTCGCCGAAATCCGGCACGATCAGCGAGACATGCCGCGTCTTGCGCATGCCTGATGCGATCGACATTTTTCCCGGATGCGCCTGATGGTAGGCGGCGAGAAACTGGTCGCGCTCGGCCGGGCTGAAATGGCACACCGAAAATATAGCCGGCAAATGTTTTGACGGAATCGGGATCGAATAGGCAGGACTGGAAATCTGGGTGACGAAGCTTCGGTGTTTGCCGAGCGCATCGGCCAGGCGCTGGCGCATGCCGGATGGGCGCTGGTCGATGACCTGCGACAGGATCGTCTTGTAGGCGCGGATCGCCTCTTCGGAACCGGGTTCGGATGCCCTGTCGACCATGCCGGCCGCGCCTAGACAGAAACGTCCGCGATGGCCGCCTTGGCCATGGCGAGTTGCGCCGGAGCGACGGAAAGATCGCGCAGGCCGGCCTTGAGCAGTGACGGGATCGAGGCGGGATCGCCGCCTGCATCGCCGCACAGGCTGACCGGGATTTTTTCCCGCTGGCCAAACGCGGTCACGGCAGCGATCAGCCGTAGCACGGCCGGATGACGGACCGAATTGAGATGTGCCACGGCAGCGTCATCGCGGGCGGCCGCCATGACATATTGGGTGAGGTCGTTGGAGCCGATCGAGAAGAAGGCGGCCTCGGTAAAGGCTTCCGGCACGATCGCCACCGACGGCACCTCGACCA
>NZ_RZPH01000839.1:0-2716 GCF_004022825.1 Mesorhizobium sp. M7A.F.Ca.CA.004.04.2.1 | reverse complement strand
ATGCTGTTCCAGGTTCAGTGTCCGGCAGCGGCATTGAAAAATCAATTGATATTGTTAGGGTGTTTTCTGTGAGAAAATCTCACAATAAAGTTGATACCCATGACCAAGCGCCTGCCACCGCTTAATCCGCTGCGCGCCTTCGAGGCAACGGCCCGGCATGGCTCGCTGACCAAGGCGGCCATTGAGCTGAATGTCACCCATGGCGCCGTCAGCCATCAGATCAAGGCGCTCGAGCAGTCGCTCAGTGTCAAGCTGTTCGAGCGGGCCGGCCAGCGGGTCAAACTGACACCGCATGGCGCGGAGCTTCTGCCCGCGGTGTCGACAGCCTTCGACGGCATCGCCGCCGCCACCCAGCGCATGACAAGGCCGGCGAGCAGCGGCACACTTTCGGTCTCCTGCGTGCCGGCGCTTCTGTTGTTGTGGATGACACCGCGGCTCGGCAGTTTCATGGCGCAATATCCCGACATAAGGCTGACGCTTATCCCTTCCAACGATCCCAAGGATTTGCGGGCACCCACCATCGATGTCTGCGTGCATTATGGCGACGGCAGCTGGACCGATTGCTGGATGCGCAAATGGTCGGGCCTCGAACTGTTTCCCGTGGTCAGCCCGACACTGATCAACAACCGGCCGATCCGCAGCGTCAGGGATCTCGCCGACCATGTCTTCCTGCATGGCGATGACGGCCGCGAATGGCACACCTGGCTGGCGGCCGCCGATGCGCTGGACCTGGAGCGGGGTCGCCGCCATCACCTCGGCGATGCGCGCATGGCGACCGAGGCGGCGGTGCATGGCCATGGCGTGGCGCTGGGCGACTCCGTGACGGCAAGCGCGCTGCTGGCCAGGGGCATGCTGGTCGCGCCGTTCAGCCTGTCGGTGCCGGCGGTCGACGATTTCTATGTCGTCTGCCGCAACGAGATGCGGGCGACACCGATCGTGCAGGTGTTCATCGACTGGCTGTTCGCCGAGAAGGCCGGGGATGACGGGCGCGCCGACGCCCCTGTGGCCGGCCGCATCGTCAGCCGCCGCAAGCGTCCGGCGCTCAGGGTGATGGGCGGAAAATCCGCAAGTTGATGCCAAGCTCTGCGCCACCGCATGCAGGCAGCTCTTTTTGTCGGGCCAGCCTGAAAGCGGGCAGCGTTCTGGCCGATTCGATGCTATGAGGCCTGTCGCGATTGTGGATGGCAGGCAGCGAAGGCGGTGTTGAGACATGGCTAAGACCGATATTGCGCGGCGCGTCTACAACCACACCTGGAAGCTCGACCCGATCGTGCGCAGCCTGCTCGACACAGATTTCTACAAGCTTTTGATGCTGCAGATGATCTGGGGCATGTATCCCAAGGTCGACGCAACCTTCTCGCTGATCAACCGCACGACTTCGGTGCGCCTTGCCGACGAGATCGACGAGGCCGAATTGCGCGAACAGCTCGACCATGCCCGCACCTTGCGCTTCTCCAAGAAGGAGATGATCTGGCTCGGCGGTAACAATTTCTACGGCCGCAAGCAGATCTTCGAACCGGAATTCCTCGCCTGGCTGGAAGGCTTCCGGCTGCCCGAATACGAGCTGTCGAAGCGCGACGGGCAGTATGAGCTGACCTTCAGCGGGCCGTGGATGTACACCACACTGTGGGAAATCCCGGCGCTCGCCATCATCAATGAACTTCGATCGCGCGCGGCGATGCGGGCGTTCGGGCCTTTCGCGCTCGACGTGCTCTATGCCCGCGCCAAGTCCAAGATGTGGGCCAAGACCGAGCGGCTGAAGGCGCTGCCCGGCATCCGCATCTCGGACTTCGGCACGCGCCGGCGCCATTCCTTCCTATGGCAGCGCTGGTGCGTCGAGGCGCTGAAGGAAGGCATCGGCGAAGCGTTCACCGGCACCTCCAACGTGCTTCTGGCCATGGACAACGACCTCGAAGCGCTCGGCACCAACGCACATGAGCTGCCGATGGTGTTCGCCGCCCTCGCCGACTCGGAAAAAGAGCTGAGGCAGTCGCCCTACAAGGTGCTGCAGGACTGGCAGCGTTACTATGGCGGCAATCTCTTGATCGTGCTGCCCGACGCCTTCGGCACGGCATCGTTCCTGCGCGATGCGCCGGACTGGGTGGCCGACTGGACGGGCTTTCGCCCGGACAGCGCGCCGCCGATCGAAGGCGGCGAAAAGATCCTGTCCTGGTGGCGCGACAAGGGCAAGGATCCCAAGCAGAAGCTGTTGATCTTCTCCGACGGGCTCGAAGTCGAGACGATCGAGGAGACCTATCGCCACTTCAAGGGCAAGGTGCGCATGTCCTTCGGCTGGGGCACCAATCTGACCAATGATTTCGAAGGCTGCGCGCCGACGGAAACCAACAGCCTCGACGCCATATCGCTGGTCTGCAAGGTCACCGAGGCCAATGGCAGGCCAGCGGTCAAGCTTTCCGACAATCCGGCCAAGGCGACCGGCGATGTGAAAGAGATCGAGCGGTATCTCAGAATTTTCGGCGAGAAGGACCGCGTGGAGCAATTGGTCAAGGTGTGAGGGGTGGGGTTCCTGGATAGTACGAGTTCCCTGGCGCCCCCCTCTGTCCTGCCGGACATCTCCCCCTCAAGGGGGGAGATTGCTCCCTCATCTCTGCTTTCGCCAATCAACAACATTGCCAGGGAAGAGCCGGCGGCGAAACTGCCAATCTCCCCACCTGTGGGGGAGATGTCCGGCAGGACAGAGGGGGGCGCCGTAGGG
>NZ_RZPH01000838.1:0-2717 GCF_004022825.1 Mesorhizobium sp. M7A.F.Ca.CA.004.04.2.1 | reverse complement strand
GCTGCAGTCGATTTTCGCGTTGGTCCTGGTGCTTCCCTACACGCTTGCACATTACGTTCAGAACTTTGCGGTGGCGCGGCTTCTGTCCGATTTCCTGTCGGCCAACCCGGACTCGCTGTCTTTCGCCTCGGCGCTCACCGTCACCAAATTCGCGCTTTTCGCCATACCGGTGATCGTCATCGCGGCCTTCTGGCTGGCGGGCCAGAAACGCCAGGCCTGATGCCGCACGCGAAGCCCAACCGGGCAGGGGGCACTTGATGAACCAGACCACGATCTTCTGGCCCGTTCTCGCGCATGTGCTGCTGATCTACATCGTCTACTGCGTCCTGGGTCGTCGCAGATACGGCGCAATAAGGTCAGGCGAGGCGAAGGCCGGTCAGTTCAAGGTGCGTTCGGCCGAACCGGCCTCCAGCGTCACCGTTGCCGCCAATCTCACCAACCAGTTCGAACTGCCGGTGCTGTTTTACGTGCTGTGCCTGACGCTGCACCTGACCAACGGCGTCAACTATCTGACCTTGTCGCTGATGTGGATTTTCGTCGCGTCCCGCTATTTCCATGCCTGGATTCACCTGACCAGCAACAATCTGCTGCTGCGCAGCCGGTCATTCTTCGTCAGTGCGGTGATTCTCCTGCTGGGATGGATCTGGTTCGCGCTGCACCTGCTCGGCGCGGTCTGAGCAGAGCGCTTCTGCCTTCTCCCACAGGGGAGAAGGGAAGTCCGTTCGCCTAAAGGTCGAACACCGCGATCTTGCGCTTGTCGAACTTGATGCCGATCTCGCCGCGTACCAGCTTGAGCGCGGCCTCGCCGAACACCGCGCGCCGCCAGCCTTGCAGCGCCGGTACGTCGGCTTCCTCGCCCTCGGCGGCGATACGGTCGATGTCGTCGCTGGAGGCCAGCACCTTGGAAGCGACGCCCTCCTTTTCGGCAACGATCCGCAGCAGCACCTTCAACAGTTCCGCCGCGGCGCTCGAGCCCTCGGGCGGCTGGAAACTCTTTGGCAGTTTCGGCATCTCTTCCTTGGGCAAGGCAAGCGCGGTGTTGACCGCGCCAAGCAGCGCCGTTGCCGTCGACGAGCGCTCCCAGCCCTTCGGCGTCGTGCGCAGCTTGCCGAGGGCTGCCGCGTCGCGCGGCGCCTGCTGCGCCACCTCGTAGATCGCGTCGTCTTTCAGAACGCGGCCGCGCGGCACGTCACGTTCGCGCGCCTCGCGCTCGCGCCACGCCGCCACGCCCTGCACGATCGCCAGTTCCTGCGGTTTGCGCAGCCGCATCTTCAACCGCTTCCAGGCGTCCTCGGGGTGCGGATCATAGGTTTCGCGCGAGGTCAGGACCTCCATTTCCTCGTTGAGCCAATGGGCGCGGTTTTCCCGCTCCAGTTCGGCGCTGAGGTGTTGGTAGACCTCGATGAGATGCGTGACGTCGGCCAGCGCATAGTCGAGCTGCTTGTCGGAAAGCGGCCGGTGGCGCCAGTCGGTGAAACGCGATGACTTGTCGAGCCGCGCACCGGTGATGCGCTGCACGAGCTGATCGTAGGAAACACTGTCGCCGAAGCCGCAGACCATCGCCGCCACTTGCGTGTCGAACACCGGATGCGGAACCAGATCGCCGAGGTGGACGATGATTTCGATATCCTGCCGCGCGGCGTGGAAGACTTTGACCACCGCCTCGTTGGCCATCAGCCTGAAGAACGGCTTCAGGTCGATATCGGGAGCCAGCGGATCGATCAACGCCGTCACGCCGGGTGCGGCCATCTGTATGAGGCACAGGATCGGCCAAAACGTCGTTTCTCGTATGAATTCGGTGTCGACGGTGACGAAATCCGACTTTTCGAAAGCGGCGAGAACGGTCTCGAGTTCTTTCTGGGTGGTGATGACGTGCATCAAATCGCTTTTGACAGGAGTAAGGTCTTCCTAGATTTCAGCCGCCGGGGCTTTCGTCAAGCTTTGGCACCGCCATCGTCAGGTTCCCGGACCATCGGAATCGTCGTTTCTCCTGGCCAGCCGCGCGAAAACCGTCGAAGTGCGCAGAAGCGCGGTGAAGCGGCCGCGCCTGCCTGCCGGCACACCGGACCGGGCCTGCATGCGGTAAAGGATGACGGCGATGAAGATCGCATAGACCACCGCGCTGAATACAAACAGGGCGCCCGGTCCGAAATATTGCATCGCCGTCGAGGCGGCGAACGGGCCGCCAATGGCGCCGAAGGAATAGAACAGCATCAGCGCCGCGTTGATCAGCACGAACTCGCCCGTGTCGGCGCGATCGTTCGAATGCGCCGCCGACAGCGAATAGAGCGGCATGGCGAAACAGCCGAAGATGAAGATGAGGATGAAGTTGAGCGCCGGATTGCTGCCGGCGATGAACACCAGCGCCAGCGCCGAAAGCATCGCGCAGCAGGTCGTGATCAAGAGCACGCGGCGCCGATCCCAGCGGTCGGAGAGGTAGCCAAGCGGATACTGGATGATGGCGCCGCCAAAGATGCCGACGCTGACGAAGGTGACGACATCGGCGACCGACATGCCGATCTGCTCGGCATAGACCGGCGACAAGGTGCGAAAGGCGCTGTTGGTGACGCCGACGGCGATGCAGCCGAAGCAGCCCAGCGGCGAAATCCGCCAGACGCGCGCCAGGTCGAGCTTGACCTCTTCGGGTGGTGCCGGGTTGGAGCGGTCGCCGAGCGACACCGGCACCAGCGACAAGGTGATCATCATCGACATGATGG
>NZ_RZPH01000837.1:0-2718 GCF_004022825.1 Mesorhizobium sp. M7A.F.Ca.CA.004.04.2.1 | reverse complement strand
CCTGTAGTCCGCGATCGCCTCTGCTTTCACGCCGATACAAAGTCCCATTCTTTGCATGCCGGTGGCTCGCAGGGCTTCAGTCGAGAAGGTCGGCGGCGACTTCGAGCGTGTTGCGGAACGACGTCTCGAGATGGTGTTCCATCGCTTGCGCCGCACCCTCGGCGTCGTGGCGCTTCAGCGCGTCGAAAATGGCCTCGTGCTGCTCGATCGTCTGTTCGCCATAGCCCGGCTTGGGGATGGCGAGATAGCGGCCGCGATCCATCTGTGCCTTTGAGATGTCGACGGCTCTCCAGATCATCGGCAGGCCGCAGATCTCGGCGATGGTGCGGTGAAAGACATCGTCGAGCTGTATCGCGGTGGCATATCTGCCTCGCGATATGGCGAGCCGGTGCGCCGCCATGTTGTCTTCCAGCAATTCGCTGGCGGCCGGTGTGAACTTGGCGGCCGCGCGTCGGGCGCTCTCCATCTCCAGTGCCCGCCGAATGACATAGGCTTCTTCCAGGTCGGCCCGGCTGATCGGAGCGACATAGGTGCCGGTCTGTGCCAAGATCTTGACCAGGCCCTCGTCGCTGATGCGCTTGACCGCTTCGCGCACCGGGGTGCGCGACACCCCCAGGGCCTCCGCGATGGCGACTTCGTTGATGACCTCTCCCGGCTTCAGCTGCCCGACGACGATCAGGTTGCGGATCTTGTGGTAGATCTGATCGCGGAGCGGAAGAGCCCGATTGAGCGTCGAAGGATCCAGGTCCATTGCAAATCCGTATCTTCGTTCACCAGAAATGGCCAGATAATACTAGAATGTCAATCGGAACGCATCCAATGGAAGCGGTCGGGTGTCGGTGGACACGATGTTCATAACGACCGCCGGAAATCCACCTTGCCAGAACTATTATATTAGTGCAATAGTCATCATCCGCGGTGAGAAATTCAACCGCAACCGAGAGCCTGGACTGAGTCGCGTGTTCAAAAGCCCGGACGTTCAAGCCAGTTCGAAGAGGGGTCGAGCTGTGTTGAAGCAGCTATTATACTAAAATATCGATGGCCGATACCGAGGACGATCGGCCGGCCGCCAGGAGGAACCTAGCCAGATATGACTGTCGCCGCCGATTGCGCCTTGGACATGCGAGGCATCAGCAAGACGTTCCCGGGCGTGAAGGCTCTGTCCAACGTCAATTTCGCCGTGAAATTCGGCACCGTTCATGCGGTCGTGGGTGAGAACGGCGCCGGCAAATCGACGCTCATGAAAGTGCTCAACGGGTCCTACGCACCCACCAGCGGCGCAATCAGGGTCGGCGGCGCCGAAGTGCGCATGCGCCGGCCCGCCGATGCCCAGGCGCTGGGCATCCGCATGGTGCATCAGGAAATCAATCTGGTCCCCGACCTGAGCGTCGCCGAAAACGTCTATCTCGGCCGCATGCCGGGCAAGTGGACCTTTCTGCGCAAGGGCGAGATGATCCGGGCTGCAGCCGCCGTCCTCGATGAGCTCGGAGCGGCCATCAACCCGCGTGAACGGCTCGGCAACCTGTCGATCAGCCAGCAGCAGCTCGTCGAGATCGCCAAGGCCTACGCGGCGCAGCCCAGGATCATCGTCCTGGACGAACCGACATCCAGCCTCAGCGAGCATGAGACGGCGGCGTTGTTCCGGATCTTGCGCAAGATGCGCGATGACGGAATCGCCATCATCTATATCAGCCACCGACTGAAGGAGGTGCTCGAAATTGCCGACGAGGTGACTGTGCTGCGCGACGGATCAATGATCGAGACGCGGCCGATCGAAGGCATAAATGCCGCTCACATGATCAGGCTGATGGTCGGTCGCGAAGTCAGCAATGTCTTCCCGAAAAGCCCGGCCGAGATCGGCAAGTCGGTGCTGCGCGTCGAACGCATCAGCGACGGCGCGCGCTTCCGCGATGTCAGCTTCGATGTACGCGCCGGCGAGATACTGGGCTTGACCGGGCTGGTGGGCGCTGGCCGCACCGAGGTCGCCCGCGCGATCTTCGGCCTGTCGCGGCTTGTCGAAGGCACAGTCAGCGTCAACGGACGCGAGGTCTCGATCAACTCGCCATCCCAGGCGGTCAGGGCAGGCATTGCCTATGTTCCGGAAGATCGCAAGGGCGACGGCGTCGTGCCTGGAATGTCGATCCGGGAAAACATCAGCCTGCCCATACTGCGCCGCCTGAGCCGTTTCGGGCGCATCAGCCGCAGCGCCGATCACGCGCTTGCCGCGGACTCGGTCAAGCAGTTTTCGATTTCACCGCCCGACGGCGAACGGCGCATCAGCCTTCTGTCGGGCGGTAACCAGCAGAAGACGGTCATCGCCAAATGGCTTGCCGCCAAGCCCCTGGTCTTGATCCTCGACGAGCCGACGCGGGGCGTCGACGTCGGCGCCAAGGCCGAGATCCACCACATCATTGGCCAGCTCGTCGCAGGCGGCATGGCGGTGGTGATGATCTCCTCGGAACTGCCCGAAATCCTTGGCGTCTGCGACCGCGTGGTGGTGATGCGCGATGGACACGCCTCCGAGCCTCTCCTGCGCAGCGAATTGAGCGAGGAACGCATCATGGCGCTGGCCACGGGGGAGGAGATGGCGTGACCGAAGCGGCCATGGAGATCGGCGGTGTGAACCGCAACGACCGCTTCACGCGTGGCAGCAGGCTTATCGGTGTCCTGTCGAAGGCGGGGCTGGCCTTCGCCATCCTCGCCGTGATGCTCTACGGC
>NZ_RZPH01000836.1:0-2725 GCF_004022825.1 Mesorhizobium sp. M7A.F.Ca.CA.004.04.2.1 | reverse complement strand
AGGTCACGCCGAGCGCCTTCGAAAGCGCTGCGGCCGAAGCCTCCGGCGCACGCAGTGAAACGCGCTCGGCCGACGGCAGCACCTCGACCTTGACGGCGGCGGCAGTGGTGCTGCGCCCAGCCAGCGCCGGACGGCGTTCGACCGAAGGCGATGCGGCCGGAGCCGTCTTCCTTGCAGCGGCCTTAGCCATTGAGGCGCCCTCCCGTCTCGTCGAAGAATACCATGCCGGTAACCTCCACTTCGATCACCCCATTCGGCATCGGCACATAGAGGGTCTCGCCCATCCGGTCGCGGCCGCCGGCGACCAGCGCCAATGCGATCGAGCGGCCGCAATTTTCCGACCAATAGCTCGAGCTGACATGGCCGATCATCTTCATCGGGATCGCCTGCTTGGGATCCTCGACGACCTGCGCGCCTTCTTCCAGCACCACTTTGGGGTCCCTGGTCTTGAGGCCGACCAGCTGCTTGCGGCCCTTGGCGACCAGATCCGGCCGCGTCAGGCCGCGGATGCCGACGAAATCGGTCTTCTTCTTGCCGACCGCCCAGTCGAGCCCGGCGTCGTTCGGCGTTACCGTGCCATCCGTGTCCTGGCCGACGATGATGTAGCCTTTTTCGGCGCGCAGCACGTGCATCGCCTCGGTGCCGTAGGCGGCCGCCCCATGCTTCTGGCCCTCGGCCCACAGGGCTTCCCAGACCGCCTGGCCATAGTCGGCCGGCACATTGACCTCGAAGCCGCGCTCGCCGGTGAACGACATGCGAAACAACCGCGTCGGCACGCCGCAGATCTTGCCTTCACGCACCGACATATGCGGCAGCGCCTCGTCGGACATGTCGATGCCTTCGACCAAGGGCTCTATGATCTTCCGCGCGCTCGGCCCTTGCACGGCGATGACAGCCCACTGCTCGGTGATCGAGGTCAGCCAGACATTGAGATGCGGGAACTCGGTCTGGAGATAATCCTCCATGTGGTTCATGACGCGCGGCGCGCCGCCGGTCGTCGTCGTCACGTGGAAACGGTCGGGGGCCAGCCTGCCGACGACGCCGTCGTCATAGATGAAGCCGTCCTCGCGCAGCATGATGCCGTAGCGGCAGCGGCCGGGTTCCAGCTTCTCCCATGGGTTGGTGTAGAGCAGTTCCATGAACTTGGCCGCATCCGGCCCAACCACCTCGATCTTGCCCAGCGTAGAGGCATCGAACAGGCCCGCCGTCTTGCGCACCGCGACGCATTCGCGGTCGACCGCGGCATGCATGTCCTCGCCCGCCTTGGGGAAATACCAGGCGCGCTTCCACTGGCCGACATCCTCGAACACGGCACCTTGCGCCTCGGCCCAGGGATGGATCGCGGTTCTGCGCGTCGGGTCGAACAGCGGACCGCGCGCATGGCTGACGATCGCGCCGAAGGTGACCGGCGTATAGGGCGCACGGAACGTGGTCAGGCCGACCTCCGGGATCGGCTTTCCCAGCGTCTCGGCGGCAATCGCCAGGCCGTGCATGTTGGAGGTCTTGCCCTGGTCGGTCGCCATGCCGTTGGTGGTGAAGCGCTTGACGTGCTCGATCGAGCGCATGCCTTCGTGCACCGCCTGGCGGATATCCTTGGCGGTGACGTCGTTCTGGAAATCGACAAACGCCTTCACAGTCGTGTCCGGCCCGGCGCCGGGCGCCGCGCCCAACATACCGCGCGACCAGCTCTCCGACGCATCGACCTTCGGCTTACTGCTCTTGGCGGCTTTGGCGCCGGCATCTTTCGCCGCCTTGGCGCCCGCCGCATAGGCCTCGTCCACCGTCGCCGACAGCCCGTCGGTGCCGTTGCAGGCGCCCACCGAGACGCAGTCCTGCGCATAGGTGCCCGGCACGAAGCGCTTGGTCTCGTCGTTGAAGGCGACCTTTCCGCGCGACTGCGAGAACAGATGCACCGACGGCGTCCAGCCGGCCGACATCAGGATCGCATCGACCGCGATGGTGCGTTCGCCGCCGCCATTCTTCGGCTGCACGGTCATCGACGACACCCTGAGCTTACCGCCAGCGCGGATCACCGCGCGGCCGAAATTGATCTCGATGCCGAGCGCCCTCGCCTCGTCGATCACCGGTCCGGTCGGATTTTCGCGCAGATCGACGATCGCCGCCACGTTGACGCCGGCCTTCTTCAGGTCGATCGCCGCCGCGTAAGCAGAATCATTGGCGGTGTAGACGCCGACATTCCTGCCGACCGCGACGCCATAGTGGTTGAGATAGGTGCGCGCGGCACCCGCCAGCATGATGCCCGGCCGGTCATTGTCGGCAAACACCATGTGGCGCTCGATCGCGCCCGAGGCCAGCACCACGCGCTTGGCCCGGACCTGCCACAGCCGCTCGCGCGCCAGATCGTGGCCGGGGGTCCTCAGATGCTCGCTGACACGCTCGACCAGCCCCACAAAATTCTGCGCATAGTAGCCGAACGCCGTCGTTCGCGACAGCACGCGGACATTGTCCATTGCGGCGAGCTTCGCCACGGCAGCTTGCGCCCAGGCAAAACCGTCCTGGCCGTCGATTTTCGCGCCGCTCTCGAAACGCAGGCTGCCGCCGAACTCGGCCTGCTCGTCGGCGAGGATGACGCGCACGCCGGTCTCGGCCGACGCAAGCGCTGCCGCGATGCCTGCCGCACCGCCGCCCAGCACCAGCACGTCGCAATGCGCGTAGCGCGATGAATAATGGTCGGGGTCCGGCTGGTCCGGGGAAACGCCAAGAC
>NZ_RZPH01000835.1:0-2730 GCF_004022825.1 Mesorhizobium sp. M7A.F.Ca.CA.004.04.2.1 | reverse complement strand
GGGGGTGCTTACCCCGCCGACTTCCAAGGGACTGGGAGGCGCTGCCCCTCACGCTTGCTCCGCCAGCCAGTCTCGCACCTTGCGGGCGTTGTCGCTGAGTTCCCGGTTCTTCGGCCAGACGACATAGAACGCCTTGCCGGTCTTCAGCACATGATCCGTCACCGGCACCAGCAAGCCCGACGCCAGCAGCCGCTCGGCGAGGTGCCGCCAGCCGAGCGCGATGCCCTGGCCTTCCATGACGCCCTGGATCACCAGGCCGTAGTCGTTGATGCGCAGGCCGCGCGCGGTATCGCTGAGATTGGCGCCCGCCGACTGGAACCATTCGTCCCAGCTGGCCGCCTCGCGATACGGCTCCTCCAGATGGATGAGGCGGTGCGTGGCCAGTTCGGCAGCGGATTGGGGCAGGCCGAACTTTGCCGCATAACTGGTGCCGGCGACGGGAAATATCTCCTCGTCGGCCAGCGGCAACGAGTGATAGTCCGGCCAGTCCAGCGGCGCGCCGCCGCGCACGCCGAGCGGAATGCCTTCCGCGATGATGTCGAGGTCGCGGTCGGCGGTCTGGATACGCAGGTCGATGCCCGGCAGTTCGTCGCGGAACTGCTGCAGGCGCGGCATCATCCAGAACGAGCCGAACGCGGTCGAGGCAGCCAGCGTGACATGACCGCCGGTTGCCTGCAGGCGCAGATCCTCCGCCGATTTGCGAATATGCGAAAGGCCGAGCGAGACATCGGCATGGAAGCGCTCGCCGGCCTCGGTCAGGAGAACCTGGCGGTGGCGGCGCTGGAACAGCTTGGCGCCAAGCCGTTCTTCCAGCCCGCGCACGGCATAGGAGACGGCGGCCTGCGTCATGCCGAGCTCGCGCCCGGCGGCGGTGAAGCTCGACAGCCGCCCGGCCGCCTCGAAGACGATCAGGCTGCCGGCCGAGGGCAGGAGGTGGCGCAGGCTTCGCATAAGCTGAGCTTATACAAGAGATCAGGATTTTCCAGCGTCACATCACCATTTTGTCGCGTTAGGCTCCTTCATGAGTGGAATGGAGTTGCCATGAACGCACCAGCCCCTGAAGTGACCGAACATGCCAACCGCCGCAGTGGCGGCCGCCTGGGACGCAAGGCCCTGCGCGGAGCTCCGGTAACGTCGTTTCCGACCCTGGTCCGCCAGATCCCCGTCTACCAGATGGTCCCCGATGAGGCGGTCGAGCTGATCCACGAGGAGTCGCTCTTGATCCTCGAAGAGGTGGGATGCGAATTCCGCGACGACGAGGCTATCGCACTGTGGAAGGCGGCGGGCGCGGATGTCTCGGAAACTCGTGTGCGGATCGACCGGGCCCTGCTGATGGAACTGGTATCGAAGGTCCCGCCGGAGTTCACGCTCAATGCGAGGAATCCGCAGCGTACGGTGCGGGTGGGCGGCAACAATACCATCTTCGTGCCGATGTATGGCGCGCCCTATGTGCGTGACCTCGACAACAACAGGCGCTACGGCACGCTCGCGGACCTCAACAATTTCCACAAGCTCGCCTACATGGCGCCGGCGCTGCATTCATCGAGTTCGGTCATTTGCGAGCCGATGGAAATCGCGGTACCGAAGCGTCACCTCCACATCATCCATTCCGCGCTTAAGCATTCCGACAAGCCGTTCATGGGCATCGTCACGTCCAAGGAGCGGGCGGAAGACACGATGGCGATGGCAGGCATCGTGTTCGGCGAGGATTACGTCCGCGACAATCCGGTCCTGGTGTCGATCACCAACTGCAATTCGCCGCTGGTGTGGGACGCCACCATGCTGGACGCGATGAAGGTCTATGCCCGAAGCAACCAGCCGCTGATCCTCGCACCCTTCGCACTGTGCGGCGCCTCGACTTCGGCGTCGGCCGTCGGGGCAGTCGCGCAGGTCAATGCGGAAGCGCTGGCGGGCGTCGCCTTCACGCAACTGCTGCGCCCAGGGTCGCCACAGATCTACGGACAGTTCATGGTCACCGTGGACATGAAGACCGGCGCTCCGATGGGCGGCACGCCGGAGGCGGCCCAGATGATGTACCTGATGGGCGCGCTGGCGCGGAAATACAAACTGCCGTGGCGCACCTCAGGCTTCCATGTCGGATCGAAGCTCAACGACGCCCAGGCGGGCTACGAGGCCAACATGCTGATGCATGCCGCCATCCTCGCCGGCGCCAACTACATCTGGCACTCCGCCGGGTGGCTGGAGGCCGGCCTGAGCTGCGGCTATTCGAAGTTCGCTACGGACTGCGAACAGCTGGTTGGCTGGTACAAATATGCAGGCGGCCTTCCGTTCGACGATTTCAAGGAAGCGATGGCAGCGGTCCGCGAAGTCGGGCCGCAGGGCCATTTCCTCGGCAGCAAACACACGCTCGAACATTTCGAGTCGGCCTTCTTCATACCCTCGATCATGGACTTCAATTCGTACGAACAGTGGAAGGCAGAAGGGGCGAAGGACCACGACACGCGCGGCCGCGAGAAGGCGCGCAACATGCTGGCGGATTACGAGGAGCCGAAGCTCGACGAAGGCATCGCCGATGGCCTGATGGATTTCATCGCGCGGCGCGAGGAGAGGCTGCCGGACAGCGTCAGTTGACGCGAAGAACCAAGATCAAAGGGAACCAGACGGGAGGAAAAAATGGCATTCTTCAGAAGCAGTGGCGATCGCGTGCCGAGCGCTATCGAGGCAATGGCGGTCGAAGCACGCGCGGGTCGTGTCGATCGGCGCGAGTTC
>NZ_RZPH01000834.1:0-2730 GCF_004022825.1 Mesorhizobium sp. M7A.F.Ca.CA.004.04.2.1 | reverse complement strand
CCAGAAGGTTTGCCGGCCGCGCCAGCACGCGCGCCAGCAAGAGCCGTGCCCGCTCGCCGCCGGACAATTCGCGCACCGGGGTGCGTGCCTGCTCCGGCTTGAACAGGAAATCCTTCATGTAGGAGACGACGTGGCGCTGCTCGCCATTGATGACGAGGTTCTCGCCGCGCCCGTCGGTGAGATATTGCGCCAGCGTCTCCTGCGGGTCGACCGCCTCGCGCTTCTGGTCGAGCGTGGCGATCTCCAGATTGGTGCCGAGCCGCACCGAACCGGCGTCCGGCTTCATCTCGCCGGTCAGCATCTTCAAGAGCGTCGTCTTGCCGGCGCCGTTCGGCCCGACCAGGCCGACGCGATCGCCGCGCTGGATGCGGGTCGAAAACCCCTTGACCACGGTTAGATCGCCAAAGCTCTTCTCGATGTTCTTCGCCTCGATCACCAGCTTGCCGGACTCGGCGGCGTCGCTCGCCACCATGGTCGCCGACCCTTCGGCACCGCGATGGCCGCGAAAACGCTGGCGCATGGTCTGCAACTCGCCGAGCCGGCGCATGTTTCGCTTGCGCCGCGCCGTCACGCCGTAGCGCAGCCAATGCTCTTCGCGAACGATCTGGCGGCCGAGTTTATGCTGCTCGCGCTCTTCTTCCTCCAGGACTAGGTCGCGCCATTCCTCGAAATGGCCAAAGCCCTTGTCCAGCCTGCGGGTCTGGCCGCGATCGAGCCAGATGGTGGCGCGCGACACACGTTCGAGAAAGCGGCGGTCGTGCGAGATGACGATCAGTGCCGAGGAGGTGCGGATGAGTTCTTCTTCCAGCCATTCGATGACCGAGAGGTCGAGATGATTGGTCGGCTCATCGAGCAGCAGGATGTCTGGCTCCGGCGCCATGACGCGGGCAAGGGCAGCACGCCTCGCCTCGCCGCCCGACAGATCGTTCGGACGTTCCTCACCCGACAGTCCGAGATGCTCCATCAGATAGCTGGCGCGGTAGGGATCGTCGGCAGGGCCAAGCCCGGCCTCGACATAGGCGCGGACAGTGGCAAAGCCCTCCATGTCGGGCATCTGCGGCAAATAGCGGACAGTTGCCGAAGGCTGGCGGAACACCTCGCCGTCCTGCGGCTCGATCAGGCCAGCGGCGATCTTCAGCAGGGTCGACTTGCCCGACCCGTTGCGGCCGACCAGTGCGATCTTGTCGCCGGCCGAAGCCGTCAAGGCGGCGCCGTCGAGCAGCGGCGTGCCGCCGAAGGTCAGTTTTATCCCGTCGAGGTTGAGAAGAGGCGGGGCCATGTCAGCTTTCAGGTAAGGGATAGGGATGAGCGAGCAGCATCGCGCGGCCATGGCCGAGCGCGATTTCGAGGCGGCCCTTGATCTCGTTGGAAATGGTCAGCGACGAACCGAAGGCCACCTTGACGTGGTTCAGCGGCCATTTGGCGCCGGTGACGGTCAACCCGGCAAGCTCGGAAAAGCCGAGCACCGAAAACAGCGTGCCATCGGCATAGTCGAAGCCGGCCGTTCCGCGCAGCAGGGGAATGCCTTCCTGGGCGCCGCTGGTCAGGAGCACATCGGTCCCTGCTTCGGCCAGGCGCAAGGCAAGCGCCAGATGCAGGAAAGCGTGGTCGGCTCGCTTGCCGCCGAAAGCACCTGCTAGCACCAGGCGGGTCGCGCCGCGCTCGAGTGCGGCGGCGATGGCCAGTTCGCCATCGGTCTGGTCCTTTTCCGCCGGGAAGGTCCGGCGAGGCACGGAAGCGAGATCGTCAGGCAGCTTGGCTGGCACGGAATCAAAATCACCCACCCACAGCTCCGGGACAAGGCCGAGCAGCCGTGCATGGCCGATGCCGGCGTCGGCGGCGATGACGCGGGAGCCTTCGACCTGACGGTCGAGCCGTGGCGTGCGGATGAGATCGCCGCCAAGCAGGATGGTGAATGTGCTCATATCGTGTGGCCCTTACCAGCCCGGCACGGGAAACGGAAGGCGGCAAACTCCCACTTGCGTGGCGGATCGGCCCGGCCTATGTGTCGAAACGCTCTAACGGGGTGCCGGACGCGATCTTCGCGGACCGGCTGAGAGGCAGTCTCGCCAACCCGCTGAACCTGATCCGGTTTGTACCGGCGGAGGGATTAGACGTTTCGGACAGTCCGACGCCTCAATTCCTTTCAATTCGAACGAAGGAGGCGCCGATGCGCACGCTTTTATACGCTCTTGTTTCAGCAACGGTCGTGGCCTTGTCCGGACCGGCCTTGGCCAAGGACAAGCTCACCGTCTACACCTATGAGAGTTTTACCGCCGACTGGGGTCCGGGTCCCGTGGTGAAGAAGGCGTTCGAGGCCGAATGCGGCTGCGATGTCGAGTTCGTCTCGGTCGCCGACGGCGTCGCGTTGCTCAACCGCGTCAGATTGGAAGGCGCATCGACCAAGGCCGATATCGTGCTTGGCCTCGACACCAATCTCACCGCCGATGCCAAGGCCTCAGGCTTGTTCGCGCCGCATGGCGGCGTAACTGATGTCAACGTGCCGGGTGGCTGGAGCGACGATACTTTTGTCCCCTTTGACTACGGCTATTTCGCTGTCGTCTACGACACCGAGAAGCTGAAGAACCCGCCGAAAAGCCTGAAAGAGCTGGTCGAAGGCAGTGCCGACGACAAGATCGTCATCCAGGATCCACGCACCTCGACGCCGGGCCTCGGCCTGCTTCTGTGGGTCAAGTCGGTTTATGGCGACAAGGCGCCGGAGGCCTGGGC
>NZ_RZPH01000833.1:0-2731 GCF_004022825.1 Mesorhizobium sp. M7A.F.Ca.CA.004.04.2.1 | reverse complement strand
GTCCCACCACGCCACCGCCAGCAGCCGCCTGATTGTCCGGTCGTCGAAACGCATCTTCACCACCTTGGCCGCACTGCCGGCGACGATCGCATAGGGCGGCACGTCGTGCGTCACCACCGATTTCGCGGCGATGATGGCGCCGTGGCCGATTTCCACCCCGGGCAAGATCACCGCCTCCATGCCGATCCAGACGTCGCTGCCGACAATGGTGTCGCCGCGCACTTCCTTCGACCACGTCGCCGGGTCAAAACCCTTTTCCCAGCCATGGCCAAAGATATTGAACGGATAGGTCGAAAAGCCGGACATAGCATGGTTGGCGCCGTTCATGATGAAGCGCGCGCCCTCGGCGATGGCGCAGAACCGACCGATGATCAGCTTGTCGCCGATGAAGGGATAGTGGTGCAGCACGCATTTCTCGGCGAATTTATCCGGCCCGTCGGGGTCGTCATAATAGGTGAAGTCGCCGATCTCGATGTTCGGCGCATTCACCAGTCCCTTGAGGAAGCCGACGCGGGTATGCATCGGGATCGGGTGCTTGATGTCTGGGTTGGGTCCGTCCATGTCGAAATCCGTCAGAGAAATGGCAGCCAGGCACATCCGAAACTCGATGCGCCCGTTCAAAATAGCGTGATCCGCCCTATAGCACCAATCGGGCGACGAGCGAGCTTTCCTTGACGGCCTTGCTCATTTGCCGCCGCGGCAGATCACGATCGGATCGGACATTGCGCTGTCGAAACCGCTGCCCTGATAGACGGTGACGTTCGCCGCGCCGGGCGGCAGCATGAAGCTGCCTTCGACGATTTTCTGGTCTCCGGCCGGCATGTGGAGAGCCCAGCTATAGGTGCAAAACTGAGGCGGCGCCTGGGGTTCGACGTGGCTGCAGTTCAATTGCGCGCCACCCAGCATGGCGGCGCCGCCGCAGCTGACGGCGTCCTTTGCGAGCGCAATGCCAGGCCATCCCGCGATGGCCGCCACGGTCACGATCTTCAGCCAATTCATCGTCCCATCCTTGCCCGGCAACAGCCTGCTACCTGAGCCTTTTTATGGTGTCGCAGCACATGCGTCATTTTTTCCAGGCGGGCTTAGTCCGTCTTGCGCACCGCGTCCAGCGGGATTATGTGCATGATGATAATAAGCATGCTCACTAAAAGTTGCGCCTTAGAACCTCAGTACCTTCCATGCCATCGTCACCCAACATCAGCTTCGTGCTGCACGATGTCGCGCGCCTGCTTCGAAAGCGGTTCGAGCAGAGGTCGCGGGCATCGGGGCTGACCCGCGCCCAGTGGCAGGTGCTCGCCTATCTCTGCCTGCATGAGGGCATCCACCAGAACAAACTGGCCGATCTTATCGAGATCACGCCGATCACGCTCGCCCGGCTGCTCGATAAGATGGAGGCACGCGGCTTCATCGAGCGCCGGCCCAATCCCGCTGACCGCCGGGCATGGCTGCTCTACCTGAAGCCGCAAGCTTATCCGCTCATCGAAACCATGCGCACCAATGGGCAGAAGACGCGGGACGAGGCCTTTGTCGGTCTTTCCGCGGATGCCCAGCTGCATCTGCTGCAAACCCTATCCCTCATCAAATCCAATCTGCTCGCGGCTTGCACCCAGCCTGCCGCCGACCGGGAGAAAACACATGGCTGAATCAACCTCACCAAAGAAGCCTGCCGAAGAAGACGGATCCTCCGCCGGCCGGGCGCGCGACCAGATCATCCGACTGGACAGCGAACGCGAACAAAGGCGAGCCGGCACCCTCATCGGCAATGACGAGCTCGAAGCACCGGTCGCCCTGGAGCCGGCGGCGCTCGAGGCGCCGTCCAAGGAGCCACGGCAGGCCACGGTTGCGGTGGCGCCTCCGGCGCCGGTCAAGCCCAAGCGCGGCCGGGCACGGCCGATCCTGTTTGCCCTGCTTCCGGTCGCGCTGGTCGTCGGCGGCTATTACTACGTCATCGGCGGCCAGGTCATGACGACCGACAACGCCTACATCCAGGCGCAGTCGCTCGGCGTTTCCACCGATGTCTCCGGCACTGTGTCCGAGATCGACGTGCACGAGAACGAGGCGGTGAAGAAGGACCAGGTGCTTTTCCGGCTGCGGCCGGCCTCTTTCGAAACCGCTCTTGCCGCCGCCCAGGCGCAGCTCGGCACTGTGCGCAACCAGGTGCTGACCTTGCAGGCGAGCTACCAGCAGTCGCAGGCGCTGATCGAGCAGGCGCAGGCCGACATCCCCTATTACGAGGCCGCTTTCCAGCGCCAGCAGGATCTGCTCAAGACCTCCACCTCCTCCAAGGCGACCTTCGACAGCGCCCAGCACGACCTCGTCGCCGCCCGCCAGAAAGTGTCCGTTGCCCAGGCGCAGGCACAGGCGACGCTTGCCCAGCTTGGCGGCGACGCCAGCCAGCCGGTGGAGAAGAATCCGTTCTACCTCCAGGCGCAGTCGGCGGTGGACGACGCCCAGCGCAATCTTGCCGATTCCATCGTCAAGGCGCCGTTCGACGGCATAGTCACCAATGTCGACGCGCTTCAGGTCGGCAAGTACCTGCCGGCTTCGCAGCCGGCCTTCAGCCTGATTTCGGCGACCGATCTGTGGATCGCGGCGGAGCCGAAGGAAACCGAACTGACTTATGTGCGGCCGGGACAGACGGCGACGATCAGCGTCGACAGCTACCCGGGTGCCGTCTGGCACGGCACGGTCGCCTCGATCAGCCCGGCGTCATCGTCGAGCTTCTCCTTGC
>NZ_RZPH01000832.1:0-2733 GCF_004022825.1 Mesorhizobium sp. M7A.F.Ca.CA.004.04.2.1 | reverse complement strand
GAACACGATAGGCCAAGGGCTTTCGATGGAAAACAACCGGAACTTCTTCATCACCATCGCGCTGTCGGTGCTGATCCTTGCGGTATGGCAATATTTTTACGTGTTGCCGCGCAGCGAAGCCCAGCGCGAGGCGGCCCGCGTCGAACAGCAGCGCATCGAGGAGCAGAAGAAGGCCGCCGGTACCGACACCGGAACGCCCGCCGCACCTGGCGCCATTCCGAATGCACCGGGTACCGACGCCGTGACGCCGGCCGGCCGCGAACAGGCGCTCGCCACGACGACCCGCGCGAAGATCGACACGCCGAGCCTCGAGGGTTCGATCAACCTGACCGGCGCCCGCCTCGACGACCTCAAGCTCAAGCACTACACCGAGACGGTCGACAAGAACTCGCCCGAGATCAGCCTGCTCAACCCGGCGGCACTGCCCAATGGCTATTATGCCGAGATCGGCTTTGTCGGCAACGACAAGACCGGTGCGGTGCCCGGTCCGGAGACTGTGTGGACCGTCGACGGCAATGCGACGCTGACGCCGACGACCCCGGTCACGCTGACCTATTCGAACGACAAGGGCTTGACCTTCAAGCGCACCTTCTCCGTCGACACCGATTACATGTTCACGGTGTCCGACACGGTGCAGAATGCGGGCACGGCCGCCGTCTCGCTGTCCAATTACGGCCGCGTCACCCGCTTCGACAAGCCGCTCGTTGCCAGCACCTATGTGCTGCATGAGGGCCTGATCGGCTTCACCGGCACCGAAGGCCTGCAGGAGCACAAATACGCGTCCATCGAATCGGACAAGCAGTTCACGCCGGGCAAGTCGACTGACGGCTGGTTGGGCATTACCGACAAATACTGGGCGGTGACGCTGGTGCCGACCGAAAAGCAGCCGTTCCAGCCGCGCTACGCCTTTTTCGAGGACGGCCGCCACCGCTATCAGTCCGACTTCCTGACCGACCCGATAACGGTTGCCGCGGGTCAATCGGCGACGGTGGAGAGCGAGATCTTCGCCGGCGCCAAGGAGGTCGGCAAGATCAACGCCTATGCAGAGGACCGTCAAATCAAGCGGTTCGATCTTTTGATCGACTGGGGCTGGTTCCACTTCATCACCAAGCCGATGTTCTGGCTGATCGACACGCTCTACAAATTCTTCGGCAATTTCGGTCTGGCCATCCTCGCCACCACCGTCATCGTCAAGGCCATCTTCTACCCGCTCGCCAACAAGTCCTACGCGTCGATGGCGAACATGAAGAAGGTGCAGCCGAAAATGCTCGAGATCCGCGAGAAATACGCGGACGACAAGATGAAGCAGCAGCAGGCGATGATGGAGCTCTACAAGACCGAGAAGATCAATCCGATCGCCGGCTGCTGGCCGGTGGCGCTGCAG
Source organism: Mesorhizobium sp. M7A.F.Ca.CA.004.04.2.1 (assembly GCF_004022825.1). NCBI lineage: Bacteria > Pseudomonadati > Pseudomonadota > Alphaproteobacteria > Hyphomicrobiales > Phyllobacteriaceae > Mesorhizobium > Mesorhizobium sp. M7A.F.Ca.CA.004.04.2.1. Next base: position 1,349 of record NZ_RZPH01000832.1, on the reverse strand, counting down.
ATCCCGGTGTTCTTCGCGCTCTACAAGGTGCTCTACATCACCATCGAGATGCGTCATGCGCCGTTCTTCGGCTGGATCCAGGATCTGGCCGCGCCCGATCCGACATCGCTGTTCAACCTGTTCGGCCTCATTCCGATCACGCTGCCGCATATGCTGATGATCGGCGTATGGCCGCTGATCATGGGCGTCACCATGTTCCTGCAGATGCGCATGAACCCGACGCCGCCGGACCCGACGCAGGCGGCGATCTTCACCTGGATGCCTGTCATCTTTACCTTCATGATGGCGGGTTTCCCGGCCGGCCTGGTCATCTACTGGGCCTGGAACAACACGCTGTCGATCCTGCAGCAAGGCATCATCATGAAGCGCCAGGGCGCCAAGATCGAGCTGTGGGACAATCTGGTCGCGCTGTTCCGAAAGAAACCATCACCGGCCGAATAGAAGGCGCAGCGCTTTCTCCATCCTTCAAAGCCCCGCCTCGCGCGGGGCTTTTTCGTTCAAGCCGCTTTCGGCATCACGTTCCTGTGATCGGCGAAACTTGCGCCCCGCCGGCGGCGTGACTGCCTGTGCGTTTCCAAAGGCTATCAATTCCGATCAGCCCTCACCCGGAGGAAGACCATATGCGCTTGCCGTCATTCAGGACCATCGCCCTTTCCGCGTTCGTCGCCGGCGTGGCGATTGCCGCGCCCGCCTATGCCAAAAACCCGAATGTCGGCGGCGCGCCGATGTACACCACCAAGAACATCGTCGAGAACGCCGTCAATTCGAAGGACCACACGACGCTGGTCGCCGCGGTCAAGGCCGCCGGCCTGGTCGACACGCTGCAGGGTGCTGGCCCGTTCACAGTCTTCGCCCCGACCAACGCGGCGTTTGCGAAACTGCCCAAGGGCACCGTCGACACGCTGCTGAAGCCGGAGAACAAGGGCAAGCTCACCAAGGTGCTGACCGCGCATGTCGTGGCAGGCAAGATTTCGGGCGCCGAAATGATGAAGAAGGCCAAAGCGATGGGCGGCAAGTACGAGATGAAAACCGTCTCCGGTGACACGCTGACCGCTGAAGTCAAGAAGGGCAAGCTCTACATCATGGATGAGTCAGGCGGCGAGGCGCGAGTGACGATCGCCGACGTCAACCAGTCGAACGGCGTCATCCATGTCGTCAACAAGGTGCTGTTGCCGAAGTAACGGCTTTCGGCAAAGGGGATCAAGGCAGGTCCGTTGGGGCTTTCTCGGGCCTGCCATCCCCACCTCATGACGAGGTGCCATGTTTCTTGGGAAGTCGTATCGGCATCGGCCGGGGTCCTGTCCCTCACAGGACCCGGTTTCTTTTGGTTCATGGACCGAAGACCGTAG
>NZ_RZPH01000831.1:0-2739 GCF_004022825.1 Mesorhizobium sp. M7A.F.Ca.CA.004.04.2.1 | reverse complement strand
GTTGATGGCGCTCGCGCTGGCCGGCGCCGTGTTGCGCAACCTGGCGTTCATGGGGATCGTCGAGCTGACTTTGAAGATGATGGCCGACATCGCCGCCGATGCTTTCCATCGCGTCCAGCGCTTTTCCACCGACTGGCATGCCAACAGCTTTGCCGGCTCGACCGTGCGCAAGGTGACGCGCGGCATGTGGGCGCTCGACCTGCTCAACGACACCATCCTCATCGCGCTGCTGCCGTCAATCGTCATGCTGGTCGGCTCGACATTGCTGCTTGGCTGGTTCTGGCCGTTGATGGGGGCGGTCGTTGCTGCCGGTTCGGTGCTGTTCATCACGGTGACGGCGCTGCTGTCGCTTGGCTATGTCGCGCCGGCGGCAAGGCTCGCCAACACGTGGGATACCCGCCTCGGCGGCTCGCTGGCCGACGCGGTCAGCTGCAACGCCGTGGTCAAGGGCTTTGGCGCCGAGGAGCGCGAAGAACGCCGACTGGCCAAGGTCGTCGCCAAATGGCGTGCGCGCACACGGCGCACCTGGGTGCGCGGCACCATCAACGGCACCACGCAAGGGGTGCTGCTGCTGGTCATGCGCGCCGCGGTGATCGGCCTGGCGCTGATGCTGTGGTCGTGGGGGCAGGCGAGCGCCGGCGACGTTGCCTTCGTGCTGACCTCGCTCTTCGTGCTGCAGGGCTATCTCAGGGATATCGGCACGCATATCCGCAATCTGCAGCGCTCCATCAACGATATGGAAGAGCTGGTCGATTTCCAGTCCGAACCGCTCGGCATCGAGGACCGGCCCGGCGCCAAGCCGATCCGGATCACCGAAGGACGGATCAGCTTTGACAACGTGACCTTTCACTATGGCCATCACCGATCGGCGCTTTACCGCGACTTTTCGGTCGATATCGCGCCGGGTGAGCGCGTCGGGCTGGTCGGCCATTCGGGATCGGGCAAGACGACCTTCGTCAAGCTTATCCAGCGGCTCTATGATGTGAATGCGGGGAAAATCCTGGTCGACGGCCAGGACATCTCGCAGGTGGCGCAAGCCTCGCTGCGCGGGCAGATCGCCATCGTTCAGCAGGAGCCGATCCTGTTCCACCGGTCGCTGGCCGAAAACATCGCCTATGCCAGGCCGAGTGCGACGCAGGAGGAGATCGAGCATGCCGCGAAGTTGGCGAGTGCGCATGACTTCATCACCAGCCTGCCGAAGGGCTATGGCACGCTGGTCGGGGAACGCGGCGTGAAGCTGTCGGGCGGCGAACGTCAGCGCGTGGCGATCGCGCGCGCCTTCCTTGCCGATGCGCGCATCCTGATCCTCGACGAGGCGACATCGAGCCTCGATTCGGAGTCGGAGGTGCTGATCCAGCAGGCGATGGAGCGGCTGATGGTCGGCCGCACGACGCTGGTCATCGCGCACCGGCTTTCGACGGTGAGGGCGCTGGACCGGCTGCTGGTCTTCGATCGCGGCAACATCGTCGAGGAAGGCTCGCATAATGAACTGATCCGGCTGAAAGGCGGCATCTACCGCCGCCTGTTCGAGCGCCAGGCATTGGAACTGACCAAGGGACTTGTGAGCTGAGTTGAGGCGGCCTTCAGCTTCGGCCGGAGGCCGCCTCTGTCCGGCACGGTCAGCCCAGCGGGCTGGAGCAGGGCATGCGATCGCAAGGCCGCGGCCAACCCGCCGATCAGCGCAGCGATGCTGGCCGACTTGATTTGCCTGTGAAGCCCTGTCCGGATAGTAAGTCTTGAGACCTCTGTTCATCATACTGACCGAGATACGTTGTTTCTACCATTGGTTGATATATATCCGATGGAGGGCAACCCACGGATGTTCTTCACGATGCATCTTTCTGCAAATGCCGAGGAGAAGTTGGCTGCGCCGTCAGTGCTGGAATCTCAGCATGGCTCGGTTCGGCCGCTGGCTGCCGAAGATCTTGAGCGCGTCGCCGCACTCTTCCTGACGAAGTTTCGCCGGCGCCGGCGTCACCTCCTCGATCGCGCGATCGCGGAAACGGCCGCGTATATGAGAGAGATTTACCTCGACCCTGCCGGCCAGTCCGGGGAAAGCAACGCTCTTGTCCAGATCAACCGGCACGGTCGTCTGGGTGGATTCCTCGGCGTTCTGAAAGCCCGCTACGAGCTCAATGGAGCGCCATTGAATGCGGCGATCATCGGGCCGCTCATGGCCGACCCCGGCACCGATGACGGCTCGGCCGGACCCCAATTGCTGCGTGCCTTGCATCAAGGCGAATTCGATCTGCAGCTGACCGATTCGGCCAACCGGACATCCTTGGCCTTCGCGCGCCCGATGAAGTACCAACTCCTCCCGGTGCATTGTCTGGGATGGACATATGTTTTCCGGCCGGCGGCGATGGCCGCCGCCGCACTGCACCGTAAATGGCCTGGCCTGCCTCGCCTTGTACTCGATCCATGCGCAAGAGCATTCGATGCTCTCGCCAAGAAAAGGTTCGAGCCACCGGTCCTCCATTCATCGTCGCATCGCACCCATCGTGAGCCGATCGATGCCGTTCAATTTGCCGAGAAGCTGCCGACCCTCCTGTCTGGTTACGCTCTTCGGCCGAGTTGGAAGGATGGGGAACTTGCACGGCTGCTTGCGCTGGCGGCCGAGAAGCGGGCCGACGGCCCCCTTCATTTCGGTGGGACCTACGACGAAACGGGCAAAATGCTCGGTTGTTATGCCTTCTATGGTCAAGCCGGCGGCGTGGCGAACCTGTTGCAGATCCAGGC
>NZ_RZPH01000082.1:0-11012 GCF_004022825.1 Mesorhizobium sp. M7A.F.Ca.CA.004.04.2.1 | reverse complement strand
GCACATGACGGTGGCCAAGAACATCGGTTTCCCGCTGAAGATGGCCGGCGAGGACAAGGCGACCATCGACAAGAAGGTGGGAGACGCCGCGCGCGTGCTCAACCTGACCAACTATCTCGAACGCAGGCCCGGCCAGCTTTCCGGCGGCCAGCGCCAGCGCGTCGCCATCGGCCGCGCCATCGTGCGTCAGCCGACCGCCTTCCTGTTCGACGAACCGCTGTCCAATCTCGATGCGGCACTGCGCGGCACCATGCGGCTGGAGATCAGCGAGCTGCACCATCAGCTCAAGACGACCATGATCTACGTCACCCACGACCAGGTCGAAGCCATGACCATGGCCGACAAGATCGTCGTGCTGAACGCCGGCAACATCGAGCAGGTCGGCTCGCCGATGGAGCTCTACAAGACGCCGAAGAACCTGTTCGTCGCCGGCTTCATCGGCTCGCCGAAGATGAACCTGATCGAAGGCACGCCGGCTGCCAAAAACGGCGCCAAGACCATCGGCATCCGTCCCGAACACCTGGAGATCTCGACCACAGCGGGCGAATGGAAGGCGGTCGTCGGCGTCGCCGAGCATCTCGGCTCCGACACCTTCCTGCATGTCCAGGCCGATGGCGTCGGCCCGCTGACGGTGCGCGCCGACGGCGAACTCGGCGTCCATCATGGCGACACCATCTATCTGACGCCCGACAAGGCCAAGCTGCATCGCTTCGGCGCCGACGGGAAGGCAATCTGAACATGCGGCTGGCCGGCAAATCCGCGCTGATCACAGGTTCGGCCCGCGGCATCGGCAGAGCCTTCGCCGAAGCCTATGCCGGCGAAGGCGCCACCGTCGCCATAGCCGACATCAATCTCGAGGCGGCGGAGAAGACGGCCGCCGAGATCGGCGGCAAGGCCTATGCGGTCAAGCTCGACGTCACCGACCTCGCCTCCATCGAGGCGGCGGTGAAAGCCGTCGAGACGAAGACCGGTGGCCTCGATATCCTGATCAACAACGCCGCTCTTTTCGATCTGGCACCGATCGTCGAGATCACCAAGGCAAGCTACGATAAATTGTTTTCCGTCAATGTCGCCGGCACGCTGTTCATGCTGCAGGCAGCCGCCCGCTCGATGATCGCCGCTGGCCGGGGCGGCAGGATCATCAACATGGCGAGCCAGGCCGGACGACGCGGCGAGGCGCTGGTCGGCGTCTATTGCGCCACCAAAGCCGCCGTCATTTCGCTGACACAGTCAGCGGGGCTCGACCTGATCAAGCACCGCATCAACGTCAACGCGATTGCCCCTGGCGTCGTCGACGGCGAGCACTGGGATCACGTCGATTCGCTGTTCGCCAAATATGAGAACCGGCCGAAGGGCGAGAAGAAGAAGCTGGTCGGCGAGGCAGTGCCGTATGGCCGCATGGGCACGGCGCAGGACCTCACCGGCATGGCGGTTTTTCTCGCCAGCAGCGACGCCGAATACATCGTCGCCCAGACCTACAATGTCGATGGCGGCCAGTGGATGAGTTGAGGGCGGGGGACGGCCTCTGCTCCTCGTCCCTCCGCGGGGAGCAGAGGCCGACATCAGCGGGCGCGTAGCCAGTGCCACCCCTTATCCTCTCCCCAACCGGGAGAGGAGCGTAACGAAGGCCTAGATTCGGCCAAAGGGTAAAACAGATGACCGTGAAACTCTCGTCCTCAAACCTCTCCAAACTGCCCGCTGAGGTCGCCGGCCCGAAGTATGACCGCGCGACATTGAAGGCCGGCATCGTGCATTTCGGAGTCGGCAATTTCCATCGCTCGCATCAGGCCGTCTATCTCGACGATCTGTTCAATTCGGGCGTCGGCCATGACTGGGCACTGATCGGCGCCGGCGTGTTCGACGGTGAAAAGATCGGCCGCGGCAAACTGGAAGAGCAGGACTGGCTGACCACGGTGGTCGAGCAGGACAGCGGCCATATGAGCGCCCGGGTCACCGGCGCCATGATCGACTTCCTGATGCCCGGCGATGCGGCCGGCATCATCGAACGGCTGGCCGACCCGGCGATCAAGATCGTTTCGCTGACCATCACCGAGGGCGGTTATTTCATCGATCCGGCATCCGGCGTGTTCAACCCGACCCACCCCGACATCCTCGCCGATGCGCAGCCCGGCGCGACACCGAAGACGGTGTTCGGCATCATCCTTGCCGGGCTGGTGCGGCGGCGCGATGAAGGCACCGTGCCGTTCACGGTCATGTCGTGCGACAACATTCCCCACAACGGCCATGTCACCTCGGACGGCGTCATCGGCCTGGCCCGTTTGATCGACGAGGATCTGGCGAACTGGGTCAGCGAGCATGTCGCCTTCCCGAATGGTATGGTCGATCGCATCACGCCGGCGACCACCGACCGCGAACGCGGCATCCTCGCCAAGGACTTTGGCCTTGAGGACAACTGGCCGGTGTTCTGCGAGCCGTTCCGGCAATGGGTGCTGGAGGACCATTTCACCGGCGGCCGGCCGCCGCTGGAAAAGGTCGGCGTGCAGTTCGTCAAAGACGTTGCGCCCTACGAATTGATGAAGATCCGCATCCTCAATGGCGGCCACGCGACGATTGCCTATCCGGCCGGCCTGATGGACATCCATTTCGTCCATGAGGCGATGCAGGAGCCGCTGGTGAGCGGGTTTCTGGCCAAGCTCGAACGGGAGGAAATCATTCCGACCGTGCCGCCGGTGCCGGACACGGTCCTGGAAGATTATTACCAGCTCATCGAGAGCCGCTTTTCCAATCCCAAGATCGGCGACACGGTGCGCCGGCTCTGCCTCGACGGCTCCAACCGCCAGCCGAAATTCATCATCCCGACCATCGCCGACCGGCTGAAGGCCGGAAAGAGCGTCGCGGGCCTGGCGCTGGAATCGGCGCTATGGTGCCGCTACTGCTTCGGCACGACGGATAGCGGCGCCGTCATCGAGCCCAACGATCCGAGCTGGGGCCGGCTGCAGGCAACGGCAAAAGCGGCAAAGGATGCTCCCGCCGCCTGGCTTGCCATGGAGGACATCTATGGCGATGTCGGCCGCGCGACGGCGTTTGTCGAGGCCTTCGCCCATGCGCTCAACGTGCTGTGGGCGAATGGCGCGCGCGCGACGCTGACGCGCTACCTCGCCGGCAAGCTCTGAGAGCCATTCTCGGCCATGACGCCTGAACTGGTCATCTTCGACTGCGATGGCGTGCTGGTCGACAGCGAGGCGCTCTCCGTCTCGGCGCTGCTCGGCATGGTCAAAGTCGCCGGCGGCAGCGTCAGTGAGGATGCCGCCTACGAGCATTTCCTCGGCAGGAGCATGAAAAGCGTGCGCGAGATCCTCGGCCGCGACTTCGGGCTCGATATCACAGACCTGCACCTGACCGAGATGCGCGTCGAACTGATGCGCAAATTCCGCGAGGAGCTGAAGCCGATCGCCGGCGTCAAGAAGATACTGCCGAAGCTTGGGCTGCCGTTCTGTGTCGCGTCCTCGGGCACGCTCGACCGCATCCGCTACGCGCTCGACGTCACCGGATTGCTTGGGCTGATGGAGCCGCACCTGTTCAGTGCCACCATGGTGGCCAAGGGAAAGCCGGCGCCGGATCTGTTCCTGCATGCCGCCGCCAGCATGCGGGCTCATCCGCGCAAATGCCTCGTCGTCGAGGACAGCCCGGCCGGCATCATTGCTGCGCGCGCGGCGGGGATGCGCGTGTTTGCCTTCACCGGCGGCTCGCATGCCGGCAACCCGACCTTGAAAGCGCGGCTTGCGTCGAGTGAGCCGGACTTTATATTCGCTGACATGCTGCAATTGCCCGATCTGATTGCAGGCCTGGGAGCGAGAGACAGAGCATCTTGACGAAACAGTTCGTTTGCGCGGTCGATGTCGGCACCGGGAGCGCTCGCGCGGGCATTCTCGACACCACAGGCACCTTGCTCGGCCGCGCCGAGCGGCCGATCGCCATGAACCAGCCGAAGCCCGATCACGCCGAGCATGATTCGCGCGATATCTGGTCGGCCGTCTGCACCGCCGTGCGCGCTGCCCGCGAAAAAGCCGGTGTCGAGCCTGAGGACATTGTCGGCATCTCCTTCGATGCCACCTGTTCGCTGGTGGTGCGCGACCGGCAAGGCGGCCAGCTCAGCGTCTCGGTCACCGGCGACAAGCGCTGGGACACCGTCGTCTGGCTCGACCACCGCGCCATCGCCGAGGCCGACGAATGCACGGCAAGCGGCCACGCCGTGCTGAATTACATCGGCGGCGTCATGTCGCCGGAAATGGCGACGCCGAAGCTGATGTGGCTGAAGCGCAATTTGCCGCGGACGTGGAATGAAGCCGGCTATTTATTCGACCTGACCGATTTCCTGACCTGGCAAGCGACGGGCTCGCTGGCCCGCTCGCAATGCACGCTGACCGCCAAATGGACCTATCTGGCGCATGAGGAGACAGGCTGGCGGCGCGATTTCTTCGAACTCGTCGGCCTCGACGATCTTTTCGAGCACGGCAGCCTGCCGGAAAAAGCCAGCCCGGTCGGCGCCGATATCGGTCGATTGACGGCGCAAGCGGCGGCCGAGCTTGGGCTGAGCGAGAAATGCCGGGTCGGCGCCGGGGTCATCGATGCCTATGCCGGCGCGCTTGGCGTGCTCGGCGGCTTTGCCGGCGACGAACAGGACATCGGCCGGCATTTGGCGCTGATCGCCGGCACATCGAGCTGCGTGATGGCGATGTCGCCCGATCCGCAGCCTTTCGCCGGCGTCTGGGGGCCATACTACGGCGCGGCGCTGCCGAGACTGTGGCTGTCGGAAGGCGGCCAGTCGGCGACCGGCGCCCTGCTCGACCACATCATCCGCTGGCACGGCGCCGGCGGCGAGCCGGATGCCGCCATGCATGCGAAGATCGCCGGGCGTGTCGCCGAGCTGCGCGCCACCGAGGGCGACAACCTCGCCGCAAGGCTGCATGTGCTGCCCGACTTTCATGGCAACCGCTCACCGCTCGCCGATCCGCATGCGGTCGGCGTCGTCAGCGGGCTGACGCTGGACTCCTCCTTCGACAGCCTGTGCAAGCTCTACTGGCGCACCGCCGTCGGCATCGCGCTCGGCGTGCGCCACGTGCTGGAGGCACTGAACGAAAATGGCTATCTGATCGACACGCTGCACGTCACCGGCGGCCACACCAAGAACCCGCTGCTGATGGAGCTCTATGCCGACGCCACCGGCTGCACGGTGATCGAGCCGCTGGCCGACGAGGCGGTGCTGCTCGGCACCGGCATGATCGCCGCCACCGCAGCCGGGCTGTTTCCCGACCTCAACGCCGCCTGTCTTGCCATGCAGCAAGGCGGCCGGACGCGCCCGTCGAACCCGAAATCATCAGGGCGTTTCGAGCGCGACTACAAGGTTTTCCTCGAGATGCACCGCCAGCGGCGGATGCTGGACGCGATCCGCTAGAGCATCGGGGCCGGTCGCTGGCTCAATCCGTTCCTGTCCCTCCTCTCTTGCCTTCATGTCGCGTTTCGTCCAGAAGCTGACGCAAACGCCGCGAAACCGAAGGTTTTGCCGTTTGACATGCGGCTTCCGGCTCTGGCCGACGTGCCGTAGCTGGAAAGAGCGGAACAATGTCTGCGATCGAAGCCGGCGCTCGCGCGCCGGAAAGTCTTTGGCGTCAGGAAATCAGGGCGACGCTGGCGCTTGCCTGGCCGATGGTGCTGACCAATCTCGGCCAGACCGCGATGACGGCCACCGACGTCATGATGATGGGTCGTCTGGGGCCGGATACGCTGGCCAGCGGCGCGCTTGGCGCCAACCTTTATTTCATGCCGCTGATCTTCGGCCTCGGCCTGATGCTGGCGACCTCGCCGATGATCGCCACCGAGCTCGGCCGCCGCCGCTATTCGGTGCGCGACCTGCGCCGCACCGTGCGCCAGGGCCTGTGGCTGGCGATCCTGATCTCGATTCCGATCTGGCTCGTGCTTTGGCACGGCGAAGGCATTCTGCTGGCGATGGGCCAGGACCCGGCGCTCGCCCGTCAGGCCGGCATCTATCTGCGCTGGCTCGAATGGGCGGTGCTGCCGTTCTACGGCTATATCGTGCTGCGCTCGTTCATCTCGGCGCTGGAACGGCCGGGCTGGGCGCTGGTCATCGTCTTCGTCGCCGTCGCCTGCAACGTCTTCTTCAACTGGGTGTTCATGTTCGGCAATCTCGGCGTGCCGGCAATGGGCATTGCCGGGTCGGGCCTTGCCACCTCGCTGTCCTCAGCGCTGATGTTCATCGGCATGGCTGCCGTGGTGATGCTGGAGAAGAAGTTCCGCCGCTACCGTCTGTTCGGGCGCTTCTGGCGGTCCGACTGGCCGCGCTTCAAGGGTCTGCTGCGGCTCGGCCTGCCGATCGCCGGCATTCTCGCCTTCGAGGTGACGATCTTCAATGCGGCGGCCCTGCTGATGGGCCTGATCGACGCGGATTCGCTGGCCGCGCACGCGATCGCCATCCAGATCGCCTCGATCTCCTTCATGGTGCCGCTCGGCCTCAACCAGGCGGTGACGGTGCGCGTCGGCCTTGCGCACGGCGCCGGTAATCCGGAAGGCGTTTCGCGCGCCGGCTGGACCGCTTTCGTCATCGGTGTCTCGTTCATGGCGCTGATGGGGCTGGTGATGATCCTGTGGCCGCATCCGCTGATCAGCGCCTTCATCGATCTGGGCAATCCGGCCAATGCCAGGGTGATCGAACTTGCCGTGTCGTTCCTCGTCTTCGCGGCGCTGTTCCAGGTCTTCGACGGCGCCCAGGCGGTGGCCGCCGGCATGCTGCGCGGCCTGCACGACACCAAGGTGCCGATGATCTATGCCGCGATCGGCTATTGGGGCGTCGGCCTGCCGCTCGGCGTGCTGCTCGCCTTCCATTTCGGCCTGCATGGCGTCGGCATCTGGATCGGCCTGTCGACGGGGCTGGCCGTGGTGGCCGCGCTGCTTCTGGCGCGCTGGCTGCGGCGCGACCGGTTGGCGCCGCCGCTGGAGTTTGGGCATTGAAACAGGACAGTGCCGGTTTGGCGGCCGCTATGTCCCAATATTGTAGCTGATTAAGCGGCGCCTGCAGAAACGTTCGTGCCGTGAGCCGGCGCTTGGCACCGAGGCAATGAACGTCTCGGCCGAGAGCGGAACTATGTTCCCTTCACGATTCTCGGCTTGCTCGGCCGGCGGGATTGAGCTGCGCTCTCGAGGGCCTGGGCCAACCGCTTCTCGTCTTCGATGGCGCGATCGACTGCCTCAATTTCTTCCTGGAGCGCCTTCAGCTCGGCTCCGTAGCTGGAGCCATCGCTGTCCCCTATCTGAAAGCCACTTGCCCGCATTGCATCGCGGGTATGGTGCACGTTGCGGACTCCTTCGCGTCGGGTTGCGACCAGGATTTCCCGGAACTCTCCAAGACGTTCAACGTGATTGCGAGTCATTGCGTTCTCCTATTTCGTCGTCATCGTCGCCGACGGCGATTCAGAACGGCTAAAAACTACGGCGCAGACCGTTTAAGTGAATACGGGAGATACTCTCGACAAAGCATGAGTGCGGAAGCTCAAATTTGAACGTCTTGCAACAAGTTGGAGCGCGGCAGCGGAGATGGCTCGGGACCCGAGCCGGTCGGCGCATGGGCAACCCGGCCGTCCTCGAACCGCGCTTCAGCTTGTTATCTGTTCGGCGACAGCCTCTTCGAGGCCGGCTGCGGCTTGAGCGGCGAGACCGCGCGCCGCCGCCTGTGAATCGTAAAACTCCTCGAGCGCATGAACCGTGCCCCACCGCAGCGTGAACACGTGGAGACCACGGTTGATGTAGGACGTATCGCCGTTGAGCAGGGTTGCGGTGCCATCCCACTGGGCAAACACGGTGGTATGCCACGGCCAACCCTTCACCCAGACGTGGTTGACCGTGAGATGGAGAGTGGGCAGAACACGGCCGAGGCGCTCGAACCAGCGGCGCAGGGCTTGCTTGTCGTGGCGCTCCCCACCAAGCGCGTGGGCGCCACCAACCCGGTGATGGACATGCGGCGCGATGGCCTTCACCGCCGCGTCCCAGCGATGGTTGTTGACGTCGTCGAAGCTCTGCCGGATCGATTTCTCGACAAAATAGCTGTAAAGCATGTGACCTCTCTCCGAACTTATTGGTGGCGCGCCGTTCCGACGCGAGAGCCCCGGCCAGCATCGCGCGGCCGCGGGCCTGCGCGTCAGGTCAGGGCATTGTCGCGTCGGCTCGCAGGGATGTGTCAGTCTCGGTCGAGACCGTCACTTCCTTACCGGACCTTGAGAACGCGTAGAGCGAGCCCGGGTAGCCCGGTATGGAAAACGACACAGCGTCACTGTTGGCGAGGCCCATGACAACCCGCAGCGGATCACCCCCGGCCTTCGGTGCGAAAGTGGCGGTGACCTCAAGCAGGTCGCCGCGCGGAACGTAGTAGGCCACCATGTCCAGGTGTCCCTGGTGCAGGCTGCCGCCTTCGATCGGGCGTCCGATGGTGGCTTCCTCGGCAAGAGCCGGGGTTGCAAGAAACAGCGCTGCCAGCAGCGAGGCGCTCAGGGTTTTGGGGATCATCTCATTTGTCCTTTTTTAGATTGCGTTCACCCTCTATATAGGGTATAGATTACGAATGCAATCTAAAAAGGAGATGACGATGCGTGTGAGTCGCACTCAGGCCGCGGAAAACCGCGAGACCGTGATCAATGTGGCAAGCCGGCTTTTTCGGGAGCGCGGCTTTGACGGCATCGGCCTCAAGGATCTGATGAAGGGTGCCGGGCTGACCCAGGGCGCCTTTTACAAGCAATTCGAGTCGAAGGACGATCTGGCGGCGCTGGCGTCCAGGCGCGCGATGGAAAGCGCCACCCACAAATGGTCGGCCGCGACCGCCGCACATCCTGGGAGCCCGCTCGACGGGGTGATCTCATTCTACCTCAGCATGGACCATCGCGGGGAAAAGATGGACGGCTGCCCGGTCGTTGCGCTCGGCTCGGATGCGGCCAGGCAAGGTGCCGAGGTGAAGGCATCATTCGAAGTCGGCATCAAGGCGTACCTTGAGATGCTCGGCGGTTGGGTTGGCGAGGGCGACAGCGAAAAGACCGGCAACAAGGCAATGGCCGTTCTCTCGACGATGGTCGGCGCGGTCGTGCTCTCGCGGGTCGTCAACGACCCCGACCTTGCACAGGCTTTTCTGGATGCGGCGGCCGATCAGGTTCGCGAAGCAGTCGCCGCTTGAACGGCGCGAGCAGCGCCGCCGGCACACCAAGGACAGGAGAGCAGATGCAACGGATTGTCGTCACGGGCATGGGAGCGGTCACGCCCCTTGCCGCCAATGTCGAAGCGTCCTGGTCACGCCTGCTTGCCGGCCGGTCGGGCGTTCGCAGGCTTCCTGACGATGTGGTGGGAGATCTGCCGGCTAAGATTGGCGGCGTGGTTCCCTCCCTGGGCGAAGATCCGGAGGCTGGTTTCGATGCCGATGCCGTCCTGTCGGCGAAGGATCAACGCAAGGTGGACCGGTTCATTCTCTTCGCGCTGGCCGCGGCGGAAGAGGCGCTGGCGCAGGCGCAATGGAAGCCTGCCCTGGAAACCGATCGCCTGCGCACGGCCACGATCATCGCTTCAGGGGTCGGCGGGTTCCCCGCCATCACCGAGGCGGTGCGCACGGTGGACCTGCGTGGCGCCCGCCGCCTGTCTCCCTTTACGGTGCCGTCCTTCCTGGTAAACCTCGCGGCGGGCCACATCTCGATCCGTCATGGTTTCAAAGGTCCACTCGGCGCACCGGTGACGGCATGCGCGGCGGGCATCCAAGCGATCGGCGACGCCGCCCGCCTGATCCGCGCCAACGAAGCCGACATCGCCGTATGCGGCGGAACGGAAGCGTGCATCAACACCGTCAGTCTCGGCGGTTTCGTCGCGGCGCGCTCTCTTTCAACCGGCTTCAATTGGGCGCCGGCTCAAGCCTCGCGCCCTTTCGACACATCGCGGGACGGCTTCGTCATGGGCGAAGGAGCCGGCGTGCTGGTCATCGAGGCATTGGACCACGCGTTGGCGCGCGGCGCAAAGCCGTTGGCTGAGCTCGTCGGCTACGGCACAACCGCCGATGCCCACCACGTCACCTCCGGACCAGAGGACGGCGACGGCGCGCGCCGGGCCATGCAGATCGCGATTGCCCATGCAGGGATTTCGCCACGCGAGGTTCGTCATCTCAATGCGCATGCGACATCAACGTCAGTCGGCGACCTGGGTGAGATCGAAGCGATCAAGAGCGTGTTCGGGCGCGATTTCGCGATAGCTGTCAGCGCCACGAAATCGGCGACCGGACATTTGCTCGGAGCGGCCGGCGGGCTTGGTGCGATCTTCGCAATCCTGGCGCTCAGGGATCAGGTCGCCCCGCCAACCCTCAACCTTGGCGAGGCCGATCCGGCCGGCGACGGAATCGACTTCGTCGCAAACGCGCCCCGGCCCATGGAGATGGAGTACGCGATCTCCAATGGCTTCGGCTTTGGCGGCGTGAATGCCAGCGCCCTGTTCAGACGCTGGAACTAACCGGTGGCCAGACGCAGTCATGACCAACGCCCTTTGCCCCGGCCTCTCATGCTTTTCCCAATCCGATCCAACGCAAAGAAGGATATGATTTCCATGAACAAGACCAACCCTGGCGTCGCCCTGGTCACAGGGGCATCTTCCGGCATCGGGCGCGCTACCGCCGATGCCTTGCTAGGCGCCGGCTTTCGCGTCTTCGGAACCAGCCGTCGCGCGGCCTCCCGGCCATCCGCCGGCGTTACCATGCTGACCTGCGACGTGACCGACGACGCGTCCGTTGCGACAATGGTCGATGACGTTCTGGCCAAGGCCGGACGCATCGACCTGCTTGTCAACAATGCCGGCATGGGCCTGTTTGGCGGCGCAGAGGAGTCCTCGACCGCCCAGGCTAAGGTGCTGTTCGACGTGAACGTCTTCGGCGTCTTGCGTGTGACCAACGCGGTGCTGCCGGCAATGCGGCGCCAAGGGAAGGGCAGAATCGTGAATTTGAGTTCGGTGCAGGGGCTCATCCC
>NZ_RZPH01000830.1:0-2741 GCF_004022825.1 Mesorhizobium sp. M7A.F.Ca.CA.004.04.2.1 | reverse complement strand
CATTCTGGTGTTCATGACGTCGGTGCTTGTCACCATTGCTACGACGATCATGTTTTTCATCGCGCAGCTTTTTGCGAACGCACCGACGATCATCAACTGGCTGGGCCTCTGCGCAATTGTCCTGTTCGTGCTGATCGGGCTCGGCCTGATCGGTTGGACGTTCTCTCAGCCGGTCGATAAGCGCCAGTGGGGAGGTGACCTGCCGATCGTCGCCGGCCTGGTTTTGCCGAACCTGGCCACTGTGCTGGTTCACTGGCTGTTCGTGCGCTGGCGGTTGAGGCGCGGCTCGATTAACGCACAGGTGGGCGCATGAAGACGGTTCTTTGCTACGGCGACTCGCTGACCTGGGGCTACAATGCCGAAGGTGGCCGCCATGCGCTGGAAGACCGCTGGCCGAGCGTGCTGCAGGCAGCGTTAGGCGCCGGCGTGCAAGTGATTGCCGATGGCCTCAACGGCCGCACCACGGCCTTCGACGACCATCTGGCCGGCGCGGATCGCAACGGCGCCAGGCTGCTGCCAACGGTGCTGACGACCCATGCGCCGATCGACCTGATTGTCATCATGCTCGGCGCCAACGACATGAAGCCATGGATCCACGGGAATCCCGTCGCGGCCAAGCAGGGCATCCAGCGGCTGATCGATATCGTGCGCGGTCACGACTATCCCTTCGACTGGCCCGCGCCGCAGATCCTGATCGTTTCGCCGCCTGTCGTCAGCAGTACTGAAAAGGCCGACTTCAAGGAAATGTTCGCCGGTGGCGATGACGCCTCGAAGTTTTTGGCACCGCAATATGCAGCGCTCGCCGACGAGGCCGGCTGCGGCTTCTTCGACGCCGGCAGCGTGGCGCAAACCACACCGCTTGATGGCGTCCACCTCGACGCCGAAAACACGCGAAACATCGGCAAGGCGCTGGCACCCGTCGTGCGCGTCATGCTGGAATTGTGAAGGAGAAAACCCGTGGCTGAGAACTACGACGTCATCATCATCGGCTCCGGCCCTGGCGGCTATGTCACCGCGGTGCGTTCCGCGCAACTCGGCTTCAAGACGGCGATCGTCGAGCGCGAGCATCTCGGCGGCATTTGCCTCAACTGGGGCTGCATCCCGACCAAGGCGCTGCTGCGCTCGGCCGAGATCATGCACTATTCGGATCACCTGAAGGATTACGGGCTGAAGCTCGACGGCAAAGTCAGCGCCGACACAGCGGCCGTGGTCGACCGCTCGCGAAAGGTCTCGCTGCGGCTCAATGGCGGCGTTGCCTTCCTGATGAAGAAGAACAAGGTCGATGTCATCTGGGGCGAGGCCAAGCTTTCGAAGCCGGGTGAGATCGCCGTGTCCAATACGGCCAAGAAGCCGATGGAGCCGCAGCCGCCGGTGCCGAAAGGCGTCAAGGGCGAGGGCACCTACACCGCCAAGCACATCATCCTGGCGACCGGCGCGCGGCCACGCGCGCTGCCCGGCATCGAGCCTGACGGCAGACTGATCTGGACCTATTTCGAGGCCATGGTGCCGAAGGAGATGCCGAAGTCGCTGCTGGTCATGGGATCGGGCGCCATCGGCATCGAATTCGCCTCCTTCTACCGCACCATGGGCGCCGAAGTAACGGTGGTCGAACTGCTGCCGGCAGTGATGCCCGTCGAGGATGCCGAAGTCTCGAAATTCGCGCAAAAGCAGTTCGAGAAGCAAGGCATGAAGATCATCCTCGAAGCCAAGGTGACCAAGGTCGAGAAGGGTGCGAACTCGGTCACCGCGCATGTCGAGATGAAGGACGGCAAGGTCGAGAAGATCACCGCCGATCGCATGATCTCGGCCGTCGGCGTCCAGGGCAACATCGAGGGCCTCGGGCTTGAGGCGCTAGGCGTGAAGACCGAGCGCGGCTGCATCGTCATCGACGGCTACGGCAAGACCAATGTGCCGGGCATCTACGCCATCGGCGATGTCGCCGGCCCGCCGATGCTCGCCCACAAGGCAGAACATGAGGGGGTCGTGTGCATCGAGAAGATCGCTGATTTTCCTGGCGTGCATGCCACCGACAAGCTGAAGATTCCGGGCTGCACCTACTGCAATCCGCAGGTCGCCTCGGTTGGCCTGACGGAAGCCAAGGCCAAGGCCGAGGGCAAGGACATCCGGGTCGGGCGCTTCCAGTTCGCCGCCAATGGCAAGGCCATTGCGCTCGGCGAGGATCAGGGTTTCATCAAGACCATCTTCGACAAGAAGACCGGTCAATTGCTCGGCGCCCACATGGTGGGTGCCGAAGTGACCGAACTGATCCAGGGCTTTGTCGTGGCAATGAACCTGGAGACGACCGAGGAAGAGCTGATGCACACCATCTTCCCGCACCCGACGCTGTCGGAGATGATGAAGGAAAGCGTGCTCGACGCCTATGGCCGCGCGCTCAACGCCTGATAGATTGAAAGCGCTGCTACAGATGGAACCCGGCGGCAAGGTACTTCGTTTGCGGATGCGTTTTCACGCATCACACAAGGAGAAGGCATATGCACCTGAATGGCGTCGGCTGGATAGCAGCCATCATCATCGGCGGCCTGGCAGGCTGGTTCGCCGAAATGTTCATGAAGAGCAACACCGGCATCTTCATGAACATCGTTATGGGCATCGTCGGCGCGGTCGTGCTGAACGCCATTCTGCAGGCTCTCAATTTTGGCCCGTTCGGCGTCGGCTGGATTGCCTATCTGATCACCGGCTTTATCGGTGCCTGCCTGCTGATCTGGGCGGGGCGTCTGGTG
>NZ_RZPH01000829.1:0-2744 GCF_004022825.1 Mesorhizobium sp. M7A.F.Ca.CA.004.04.2.1 | reverse complement strand
GTCGAGATTGCCGTCGGAATCATAACCATATTGCAGGTCGAGACCGCCGGCGGCCTGCCGGTTGCCCTGCGGGAAACCGACCGCATATTCCTGCGGCACTTCGACCCAGACCGATTCCGTCTCCGGATCGTCCGGGTTCTCTCGGAAGTAGCGGATGACCTCGCCTTTGCCGGAATCGGCGAATTGGCTGTAATCGTAGCGGTTCTCGACTGGGCCGCGCTGGGCCAGGTACATGAAGCCGCTATTGTCGAAGGCGATGTCGGTGACGGCGTAGTCCTTGTCGGCCTTGACCGTCAGTTCCCAGCGCGGGTCGCCGACAAAACTGCCGTCGCGGGCGATGCCCACCGACCAGATTTCCGACTTTTCGCCGACCGAGTAGTAGAGCCGGCCGCCATGGTAGGAGACGCCCCAGACGCGGCGCTCGTCCTGCGTGTAGCCCCAGCTGTCGGGGTCTTCGCTGTCGAAGGTCGCTCCCTTTATGTCCATCACCGAACCGTCGTCGGCGACTGGAGCAAGCCCATGCGCGGGACGGCCGGCAACGCCGTGATCGAAGCTGTCGATCAGCCTGCCTTCGGCATCGATGCGATGGATCAGGCCGGTATCGAGATCGGACGCGAAGAACTCGCGATGAGTGGCGTCGAATGTGAGATTGCCGATGCCGGGACCGCTGTTGGTGTCGATGTCGGCGAATTTGGAGACCTGGCCGGTGATGCCGTCGATCTTCCAGACGGTGCCCGGCCCGCCGCCGTTTTCGGTGCCGAACTGGCCATCCATGAAGATGGCGCCGGCAGCGCCGCGGCGCTGCCGCTCGGGGCGGCCGTCATCGTCGGCGTCCGGGGTGACGATACGGATGCCGTGCAGCGAGGTGGCGCCGGCATAGAGATTGGGAATGCCCGTCGGAACGCCGTCGCGCACGCCGTCATCGTAGGTGACGCCGAACACCTGGCCGACCTGCTCCGCCGTCACCTCGAAGGGCGGTGGCGTGTTGACGAGCTGGCCGGTGGCTGGTCCGCCCAGTTGCGAGACGTCGAAGACGCGCAAGGTGGCGCGCGTGGTGTCGATGAAGGTTTCGTCGACCGGATCGACGCCGGGCGGCAGTCCCTCTTTTTCGGAATCAGGGGGGTCGAAATTGGGAATGATGGTGCCGGAAAATCCGGTCACCGCCATCGAACCGGGATAGATGATCCGGGTTTCCTGCGCCTGCGCGGCGCCCAGCCACAGGCCGAGTGCCAGCAACCCGCCTGGATGCACAGCGCGGCGCAAGCCGCCAGCAAGAGACGACACAAACGAGCCGCGGATGCGAGACATGACACTACCCCCCGTAGTCGACGGGAGAACGTCGGGTCTGGCCGCGCAAATCAGGGCAAGGCGCGGCGGTCCGGCTCGTTCTTCCCTGATCGAATTGTCTGCTTTCCTCAAGATGACGATACGCCTGCTCTTACGCAGGGTCAACGGAATCAACAGAAAGCCCAGCGCATCGACCTCGTCCCGAAGGCGGTGGTCGCGCCGAGCTCCTGTTGTTCCCGGAGACCTGGGAGTCTCTGGGTTATTGGTCATGGGGGCTTCCTTTCCGGGCCGCACCATGCGGCACCTGGAGATCAGTCGCAGGCGGAGGTGGAAAGGTTCATGGAAGCCTTGCGCAGAATGCTTGCGCGCGATGCCGCCTGTTCTTATATACGCGCCAAGCCGTTCGGCGCCGGAATGCCGGTTGCCGGAACGGGATTTCTTGTGAACAGGGGCTTTCGTCGGAACGCCTGTACGGGTCCTGATAGCCTGCTTAGCGGAGAGACTAGAAAAATGGCAAAAGTAATCGGTATCGATCTCGGCACCACCAACTCGTGTATCGCCATCATGGATGGCAAGGAGCCCAAGGTGATCGAGAATGCGGAAGGCGCGCGCACGACGCCTTCCATCGTCGCCATTTCGGGCGACGACGAACGTCTGGTCGGCCAGCCGGCCAAGCGCCAGGCGGTCACCAATCCTGAAAACACCATCTTCGCGGTCAAGCGCCTGATCGGCCGCCGCTATGACGATCCGGTGACGGAGAAGGACAAGAAGCTTGTCCCCTACAAGATCGTCAAGGGCGACAATGGCGATGCCTGGGTCGAAGCCGGCGGCAGGAAGCAGTCGCCCTCGCAGATTTCGGCCATGATCCTGCAGAAGATGAAGGAGACGGCGGAAGCCTATCTCGGGGAAAAGGTCGAGAAAGCGGTCATCACCGTTCCAGCCTATTTCAACGACGCCCAGCGCCAGGCGACCAAGGATGCCGGCAAGATCGCCGGCCTTGAAGTGCTGCGCATCATCAACGAGCCGACCGCGGCAGCGCTTGCCTATGGCCTCGACAAGAAGGAAGGCAAGACCATTGCCGTCTATGACCTTGGCGGCGGCACGTTCGACATTTCGGTGCTCGAAATCGGCGACGGCGTGTTCGAGGTCAAGTCGACCAATGGCGACACCTTCCTCGGCGGCGAGGATTTCGACATGCGCCTGGTCGAATATCTGGCGGCCGAGTTCAAGAAGGAACAGGGCATCGACCTGAAGAACGACAAGCTTGCCCTGCAGCGCCTCAAGGAGGCGGCTGAAAAGGCCAAGATCGAGCTGTCGTCGACCACCCAGACCGAAATCAACCTGCCCTTCATCACCGCCGACGCGACCGGGCCGAAGCACCTGACGCTGAAGCTGACGCGCGCCAAGTTCGAGCAGCTGGTCGACGACCTGGTCCAGCGCACGATTGCCCCTTGCAA
>NZ_RZPH01000828.1:0-2748 GCF_004022825.1 Mesorhizobium sp. M7A.F.Ca.CA.004.04.2.1 | reverse complement strand
AGGTAGGCTCCGTGGTCTTTTTGGCGGGCAGGCCCGCAGGCAGTTGACGAACGCACCTGCGGCCGCCTTGTCGGACGCTCCTGTGGAGCGCTTGGGACCGGCGCCTTATAAGCTTCTTGCGGGATGACTTCTTTCGTGGTTTGGTCCAATAGTTTCGCAAGTGGGCCATATCGGATGCCGCACGGCAAAGAAGTCTTTCACGCTGGCAACGCCAATCTCGGCCAGTTGCACGAGAGCCGCTGGGAGTGGCTTGAACAAGTGGCCGGGCCGGCGGTGGCATTGCCGACCGAATATCCCGATGGCTACCGTGTGCCGCAGCACCGCCACAGCCGCAGCCAGCTCTTGCATGCGCTTGTCGGCGTGGTGCTGGTGACGACGCGCTACGGACGCTGGATGGTGCCGCCCGACCACGCGATGTGGATTCCAGCCGGCACCGAGCATTCCGTCGAGATGCTGGGCGATGTCTCGATGCGTTCGGTCTATGTCATGCCACAGGCGATCCCCGGGCTGCCCGAAGGCTTGCGCGTCGTCGGCGTCACCGACCTGATGCACAGCCTGATCGTGGAATCGGAAAAGCTGCCGCAAGGCGGCGTTCTGGAAGGACGTGGTGGGCTGATCATGAACCTTTTGCTGCACGAAATCCCGACCTTGCCGGAACGGCCGCTCGGCCTGCCATTCCCGTCCGATCCAAGGCTGTCGGCGCTCTGCCGGCGCTTCGTCGCGGCACCGTCGCCGCATGCGACGATCGATGAATGGGCGGATGCCGCCGGCATGAGCCGCCGCTCCTTCACCCGCGCCTTCCAGCGCCAGACTGGCTTGTCGCTGTCGACATGGCGCCAGCAGGCCTGCCTGTTCGCGGCGCTGCCCAGGCTGGCGGACGGCGAGCCGATCACCAGGGTGGCGCTCGATCTCGGCTATGACAGCGTGCCGGCCTTCATCACCATGTTCAAGCGCATGCTGGGGACCTCGCCGCGCGGCTATATGCGCGGCGCACGAGAAAGCGTCGAGGTCGCTCGTCGCCTGGTCGGCCCGGTTCGGTTGGAAAGCCCTGCGCCGTAACGGCAGGTGCTGTTCTAGAGCATTTTACCGTTTTACGGAAACGGCGAGCTGCTCTAACTCTTTGTTTTGACGTAATTCTCTAGGGAAAGCGCTACGCGCTTTTCCCGGGAAAACCGCTTCACACTTTTCCTGGAATTGCTCTAGTCGAACAGGCTCGACACCGATTCCTCGGTCGCGGTGCGCGAAATGGCTTCGCCCATGAGGTCGGCGATCGAGATGACGCGGATGTTGGGCGCGTCGAGCACGCCCTGGGTGGGCTGGATGGAATCGGTGATCACCAGTTCCTGCAGCTTCGAGCCGCTGATGCGGGCAACCGCACCGCCCGACAGCACACCGTGGGTGATATAGGCGGTGACACTGGTGGCGCCGTTGGCCAGCAGTGCATCGGCGGCGTTGCACAGCGTGCCGCCGGAATCGACGATGTCGTCGATCAGCAGGCAATCCTTGCCGGCGACCGCGCCGATGATGTTCATGACTTCCGATTCACCGGGCCGTTCGCGGCGCTTGTCGACGATGGCCAGTTGCGCATCGAAGCGCTTGGCCAGCGCACGGGCGCGGACCACGCCGCCAATGTCGGGCGAGACCACCACGACGTTGCCGAGTTGCTTGTATTTGGCCTTCACGTCGCGGGCCATCACCGGCACGGAAAACAGATTGTCGGTCGGAATATCGAAGAAGCCTTGGATCTGGCCGGCATGCAGGTCAAGCGTCAGAACGCGGTCGACACCGGCGCGGGTGATCATGTTGGCGACCAGCTTGGCCGAGATCGGCGTGCGGCCGGAGGCGCGGCGGTCCTGCCTGGCGTAGCCGAAATAGGGGATGACCGCCGTGATGCGCTTGGCCGAGGAACGCATGAAGGCATCGATCATGATGAGCAATTCCATCAAATGATCGTTGGTCGGGAACGAGGTCGATTGCAGGATGAAGACATCCTCGCCGCGCACGTTTTCCTGGATTTCGACGAAGATTTCCTGGTCGGCGAAGCGCCTGACCGTGGCTTTGCCCAGCGGGACGTTGAGGTACCGGGCGACCGCTTCGGCCAGCACCCTGTTGGAATTGCCCGCGAAGAGTTTCATGCACGGTTCCTGGTGGAGGATGATGAGACCTGACGGACTCGCTTGCGCCCTTTAACCGGGCTTTTAGCGGCCCGCGCCGGTATTGCAAGCGCCGAGATCGGGAATCCGCCGGCTAAACTCAAGAAAGCTCCGCGCCATCGCCGGGCTGCAACAGGGAGCAGCGGACTTGCGCTGCTCCTTCTTCTCGTTGGGCATCGGATTTTCCCAAAACCGTCTCCACTTTTGGGTCCGATGCCTCTAGCCCGCCTTGCCGCCGAGCCAGGCCGCGAATTGGTCGATGGTCTGGTCGGCGATCGTCTGCATGGTGGCCGGCGAGACCCCCTTCCAGCTGTCGCCGCCCGCGCTGGCGCCGGAATTGACCGACGGGGCCTTCTGCTGACCATTGATGCGGTGCAGCCGGTTGCCGGCGGGGTCATAGACATCCCAGACATAGATGACGGTGGTGTCGGCGCCTTCCGACATCGTCGAGAAATAGCCCTTCAGCACATGTGTCACGGTCTGGTCGGCGCTGCCGGCGAGCGTGATACCGCGCTGCCTGGCGCGGGTCTGCAACTCCGCCGTAAGAGGTGTCGCGGCTTCCACCGAAGCGCCGACGATCGGCGCGATCTGCAGG
>NZ_RZPH01000827.1:0-2755 GCF_004022825.1 Mesorhizobium sp. M7A.F.Ca.CA.004.04.2.1 | reverse complement strand
TCACACAAGAAATCGGCCGGACACCCTCGCGAGCGCCCGGCCAAGATCACCGCCTACCTGCGCTTTGCGCTGGGCGAGGGCATCGAGAAGGAAGAGACCGATTTCGCCGCGGAAGTCGCTGCAGCGGTCAAGAAGTAAGCTGCCAAGCAGCTTTTCGGCTCCGGCAACTCGGCCGGGCGCTCGCGAGGGTGTCCGGCCGATTTCTTGTGTGACGTCGACAAAGGCGCGCAGCTTCGGTGCCATTGCCGCCCGGCGCGGAAAGTAGAGAAACAGGCCTGGTTCCTCGATTGCCGACTGCGGCAACACCTGGACAAGCCGACCAGCGGCCAGGTCGGCGCGCACCAGCGGCTCGAACACATAGGCCAGTCCCATTCCCGACAGCGCCAGGTCGATCGCGGCAAGCGAATCGGTGACGATGGCGGTGCCGCGCGTTTCCACGGCCACGTCCTTGCCGTCCTCCGTCAAATCCCAACGATAGACCGCGCCGGATCGCACCAGACGGTAGCCGATGCAATTGTGGGCGGCGAGATCGGCCAGGCTGTGCGGGCGGCCATGCCGGCCGATATAGGCTGGTGACGCTACGATGATCACCTGGAATGGCGGGGTCATCCGGATCGCGATCATGTCCTGCGCGATCATTTCGCCAAGTCTGATGCCGGCGTCAAAGCCTTCGCTGACGATATCGACCAATCCTTCATTGGCAAAGATTTCCACTGTCACATCCGGATAGCGCTCGGCCATGGCCGTCACCACCGGCGTCACCGCCATCGGGACGGCGATATGTGATACATTGATTCTGAGCAGTCCCGCCGGGCGACCCTTGATGCCGCGGATACGCTCCATCCGCTCGGCGATATCCTGCAGCGCGGGCTCGGCCGTCGCGACAAGCGCCTGACCGGCCTCGGTCAGCGATACGCTGCGGGTCGTGCGGGCAAAGAGCGGCTGGCCGATGCGCTCCTCCACAAGGCGTACAGCGTGGCTGACCGCCGAAGGGCTCATGCCGAGTTCGGCAGCGGCAAGCGCAAAGCCGCCTCGCCGCGCCACGGCGACGATAACGGGAAGGTGGCTGAGCAGGTCGCGATCCATTCATGCATAATATCGCATAGTCCATGCGAATAATGCAATCTTTTCGATGCCGGCCTGTTGGCCCACATTGTCGCCAGCAAACCGGCGACGGGCCGATGCGCAAAGGAGAAGAGACATGAATGCATTGAGGTATGCCACCTTCGCGGCGGGTATCGCGCTGGCGCCGGTCGATGCCGGCGGAGCCGAATCGTCCCCTGAAATCACGCTCGCCGATGAGCGCGCCGTCATACGCATCGCCGATGCCATCGACCGCGCGGTCGATGCCCAGGATTGGCGGCTCGCCCGTAGTTACTTCGCCGACCGCGTCACCGTCGACTTCAGCAGCCTGAGTGGGCAGCCTGCGGCCACCATCGCGTCGGACGACCTGATCGGGACCTGGGCCGCCAACCTCAGGGGCAACAAGACCAGCCTGCACCTGCGCACCAACCATCAGGTCGCCATCGACGGCGACGCCGCGACTGTCTCCTCCAACGGCTACGCCTGGAACCGGATGGAAGGCAATGGCGAACCGCTATGGGAAGTCTGGGGCACCTACGAACACCACCTGACCCGTTCGGGAGCCGACTGGAGCGTGGACGGCTTCACATTCCGCATGACGCATGAACGCGGCAACCCGTGGGTCAAGACGACCCCCGGACAGGATCGGCATTGAAGATTGGATCAGGATCGGAGCGACATCATGACCATGCCCTTCTACACCCTTGGCAGCAGCGGGCTTCGTGTCACCCGGCTGGCGCTCGGAACCATGACCTTCGGCACCGAATGGGGCTGGGGCGCCGACAAGGAGACGGCCCGCGCCCTGGTCGATGCCTATGTCGAGGCAGGCGGCAATTTCTTCGATACGGCCGATGCCTATACCGGCGGCACCTCCGAGACCTGGCTTGGCGAGTTCATAGCCGAACGCGGTCTGCGCGACAGAGCGGTGATCAGCACCAAGTTCAGCATGAATCTGGAGCAGGGCAATCCGAATGCCGGCGGCAACGGCCGCAAGAACATCATCCGCGCCGTCGAAGGCTCGCTGAAGCGGCTCGGCACCGATTATATCGACCTCTATGTCCTGCATGCCTGGGACAGGCTGACTTCACCGGAAGAGGTGATGCGAACGCTGGACGATCTGGTGCGCGCCGGAAAGATTCGCCATGTCGGTCTCTCCGACGTCCCCGCCTGGTACGCGAGCAGGGCGCAGTCCATCGCTGAGCAGCGCGGCTATGAACCGGTTTCGGCGCTGCAGCTCGAATATTCGTTGGTCGAGCGCAACATAGAGCATGAATTCGTGCCTTTCGGCACGCGCTATGGCGCCGGCATCATGGTCTGGAGCCCGCTGGCCAGCGGCTTGCTGAGCGGCAAATATCGTTCAGACACAATCAGCAACGCCGGCGGCAGGCTGGAGGCGATGCGCGGTTCGACCAATCCCGGCTTCCAGAAGTTCACCGACCGCAACTGGGCAATCGTTGCCGAACTGGAAAAGGCCGCCGGCGAGCTTGGCCGCGGCATGGCCCAAATCGCCTTGAACTGGGCGGCAACGCGGCCCGGTGTCGCTTCGGTGATCATCGGTGCGACGAGGCTCGATCAGCTCAGGGACAATCTCGGCGCGCTCGATTTCGAGATCCCCCAAGAGCTCCTGGCAAGGCTCGACGCAGTCAGCCTGCCGGTCACGCCGTTCCCGTAC
>NZ_RZPH01000826.1:0-2758 GCF_004022825.1 Mesorhizobium sp. M7A.F.Ca.CA.004.04.2.1 | reverse complement strand
GACCTCGTCGGGCGAGCCGACCTGCTGCAGCACGCCTTCATGCATGATGACGATGCGGTCGGCGAGGCTCATCGCCTCGATCTGGTCGTGCGTCACATAGATGGTTGTCGACCCCTGCTTGATGTGCAGCCGCTTGATTTCCGCGCGCATCTCCTCGCGCAGCTTGGCGTCGAGCGCGCCGATCGGCTCGTCCATCAGCATGGCCTTCGGCCGCCGCACCAGCGCCCGGCCAATGGCGACGCGCTGCATGTCGCCACCCGAGAGCGCCGATGGCTTCTTGTCCAGCAGATCGGTGATTTGCAGCGTCTTGGCGACGGAGCGAACCTCGCTGTCGATCTCCGTCTTGCTCTTGCGCGTGGCGCGCAAGGGGAAGGCGATGTTCTCGTAGACGCTCATATGCGGATAGAGCGAGAACGACTGGAAGACCATGGCAATGTCGCGGTCGGCGGCCTTTAGATGCTGGATCGGTTTGCCGTCGATGAGGATGTCGCCCTCGTCGATCGTTTCCAGCCCGGCGATGGCCCGCAGCGTCGTCGTCTTGCCGCAGCCCGACTGGCCGAGCAGAACGATGAACTCGTTGTCGGCGATCTTGAGGTTCAGGTCCTTGATGACCTGGACGGCGCCGAAGAATTTCTGGACGCCGCGAAGCTCGATCTGGGTCAATGCTGTGCTCCCGGATTGCGCACCTGGCCGGTGCCGGCCTTTTCCTCAGGCGCGATCTTGGAGGTTACGTTGAAGCCGACCAGCCCGATCAGGATGATGGTCAGGCCATATGTGTGCAACAACAGGTTCCAGGGCTGGCAGAGTGCTATGATGCCGAGCACCATCAGCACCTGCGAACCGGGCTCCAGATATTTCTGGTTGATGGCACGAAAGCTCATTTGCGAATCGCTCCGAAGGACATGCCGCGCAGCAGATGGTTGCGGAGCAGGAACGTGAAGATCGCGACCGGCAGCAGGAATAGAAAGGTTCCGGCGGCGATCACCGTCCAGTCCGGCAGGCCCGAGCCGACCTGGCTCGGGATGAAGGGCGGTGCGGTCTGGGCGCGGCGGTTGGTCATGATCAGTGCGAAGGCATATTCGTTCCACGCG
Organism: Mesorhizobium sp. M7A.F.Ca.CA.004.04.2.1; assembly: GCF_004022825.1. Lineage (NCBI taxonomy): Bacteria > Pseudomonadati > Pseudomonadota > Alphaproteobacteria > Hyphomicrobiales > Phyllobacteriaceae > Mesorhizobium > Mesorhizobium sp. M7A.F.Ca.CA.004.04.2.1. The sequence goes on along the minus strand of NZ_RZPH01000826.1, from coordinate 1,667 downwards.
GTGATGAAGCAGAACACCGCGGTGGCGGCGATGCCGGTGGCCGCCTCGGGCAGCACGATCTTGAAGAAGGCCTCCATGCGCGTGTAACCGTCGACCAGGGCCGCCTCTTCATACTCTTTCGGTATCTCATCCATAAAACCCTTCATCAGCCACACCGAGAAGGACAGGTTGAACGCGGTGTAGAGGATGATCAGGCCCACATGCGTGTCGTTGAGGCCGACCGCCCGGTACATCAGGAACATCGGGATCGCCACCACCACCGGCGGGAGCATGCGTGTCGACAGGATGAAGAAGAGCAGGTCAGCCTCCCCCTTCACCTTGAAGCGCGAAAAGCCATAGGCGGTGAAGGTGCCCATGCCGACCGCCAGCACCGTGGAGGTGATGGCGATGATCAGCGAGTTCATGAAGCGGCTCGGATAGCCGGACCATTGCACCTGGCCCTTGCCGTCGCGCACGATCTTTTCACCGCCGTCGAAGACGACGCGCTCCCACCAGGGCGCTGCCGCATACTCTTCCGGCGTCGGCGCGCTGCGCAGTTGCGAGCGCTTGGTGAACAGTTTGACGAAGGGCGATATCTCCGGCTGGAACACCACCGTCGGCGGGATGGTCGTGGCAAGATTGCGCGGCTTGAACGCCGTCGAGGCGATCCAGTAGATCGGCGCCAGGAAGATGATCGTCACCAAAAGGACGACGACGATGGCGACGCGATTGAAGCCGATTTCGGAAGAAGTGCGGACGGCGGCCATCTCAGCGCTCCTTCACCTTGTTGAGGTATTTGACGTAGATGTTGGTGATAGCCAGCACCATGATCAGCACGATGTAGGCAAGCGCGCAGGAGCGCCCGGTCTGCCATTCCTGGAACGCCATCTTGTAGAGCCGGATCGAGATCACCTCGGTGGTTGGCTGGCTGGTCAGGATGTAGGCGAGATCGAAGGTCTTGAACGCCTCCATGGTGCGGAAGATGATCGCGATCATCAGAATCGGCGCGACCAGCGGCAGCGTAATGCGAAAGAAGGTATAGAACGAGCCGGCGCGGTCGATCGCCGCCGCCTCGTAGAGGTGCTTCGGCACTGCCGACAGGCCGGCAAGCGACAGCAGCATGACGAAGGGCGACCACATCCAGATGTCGGTGATGGCAACCGCGTAGAGCGCCATGTCAGGGTTGGACAGCCACTCGAAATTGCCGAGGCCGAGTGCATAGTTGATGACACCCCATGATGGATCATAGAGCAGTTTCCAGAACAGACCGACGACGGCCATCGACAGCATCATCGGCAACAGCAGCAGTGTCGTCAGCAGGCCCTTCAGCGGGATATCGCGGTTGAGCAGCAACGCCACGCCAAAGCCGACGATGACCTGACCGACCACGGAGACGATGACATATTTGGCGGTGATGGCGAAATTCGACCAGATGAACGGGTCGTTCAGCAGTTCGCGGTAATTCTGCAGTCCGACGAAATTGGCCGCCGCCGGGCTCGACGCGCGAAAGTCGGTGAACGAATAGCCGAGCGAATAGAGCAGTGGAAAGATGTTGAAGACGATCAGGAAAACGATCGTCGGAATGATGAAGAGATTTCGGATCGTGAGATCGCTCATGCCGCGGGTGGCGGAGCGCGAGTTGGGATCCAGCGTGGTCATGACTGCAGTGGCCAAGGCCAGTTCCTTCC
>NZ_RZPH01000825.1:0-2760 GCF_004022825.1 Mesorhizobium sp. M7A.F.Ca.CA.004.04.2.1 | reverse complement strand
GATTTGGTCCAAACAGGGTCGACGTGATTATGGGCATCAAGGCCGATTTCGCCGAAGACGCCGCCGTCCCGGCATTCGCGGAATGGGACGCAGGAATTGATGAATTCCAATCGGTAGCGTCGAAATTCCTTGCCAATTTTACCCATCCGGTGGCACGTCTGGCACTTGGATCCGTAATGTTGCAACAAGCGCCCGACGAGAAGAGTGTGAATTCGATCCTTAGCGGATACTTGAAGAGTGCTAAAATTCAGCCGGACACTGAAGATTTTTTATATCGCATAAATTCCCCGACGAGGAGCAACATACTGCCGCTAAAATTGAACCGTATTTTGAGCTTGGGGTCTGTGAAGATACAGAGGGGCTCAATTAGAGTTGGCGGGAATGAGGCTGGAATTGTCATGGGTGGGCAGGTTTTTGCTGCGCGCCTTGAACTCGATCATAGTACCGACGCAGCCAATGCGTCGCCATTGGATCGATCGCTTTTGGTGCCTATATGGGATGAACTGGTTGGCCTCGGTCGCCAGAATGTTGAATCGGGTGAACTGTGATGAGTGCGCTAGCCTTAATCGGGGAAGATAGTGGAACGCGACCTTCCTATGTTCCCAAGCAGCGCCCGGGCTCAGCTATCCCGCCATCCGCTAGAACTACTCCTGCTGTCCTAGAAACGATGGCAGGGAGGGTTTGTTTTTTGGAAGAGTTGCCCCTCATTGGCTGGGGACCCCTCACAGGCAGTGCACTGCCACCAAACGTCAGTACGGTATGGCCCGAGTTGTCTGTGTGGGAGAGAACTCTCTATCCGAATACGGTTTCGGTAACGGACCATTTGCCTTGGTTCGCGGACCTATCTCTGCCCAATTTGGTGATAGGGCACTCGAATCCTGCAAACACTTATGAGATTCCCGCGTTCCCGAAGATTTCTGCTCCGGGCGGGATGGCTGGTTTTGCTTCGAGGCTTTGGGAGGCAATACCCGCTGGTGTCAGATTACCTTCGGTATGGGCGGATGATGGGGAGATCGCTTTCGAATGGAAATGGGGGGAGCGCCACGCGATCCTAAGCATCGAGGAAGATGGGACCGTTGGCTACGCAATTTATCGTGGCGGTCAATTCTCGCCCGGGCGGGAGAGAGCGAATCTGGAAGTCTTGCCTGCCGATTTGCTCGATTATTTGCGAGAGACGTAAGCCGCAAAGAGTGTCCGAAAGAACTCACCAAGCAGAGTCCGTTTTCTTCAGGCGTGGTTAAGAACCGCGAGCCGATTGTCTACGCATTGATTGACCCGGACCAGATCGAAAGCGGCAGCATCAAAGCAATCCCGAAGGAGCGACTGAAGAAAGCGGAATTGAGCGTCTGCAGAGCTTGGGAAGCCACGGCTGTTGAAGCCTGGGAAAACATTATGCAGGGCCAACTTGCGAAAAATCACCAGAGAAAAGATGCCGGCTACATTTGGGCATCGGCTGGAGAAATCCGCAAAATAAGGCTTACAGATGTCAACGCAGGGGCATTTTGTGTCATCGATGATGGGCTGAAAAATTTCAAGGCTCATGCGGTGTTAGGGTACTCACCAGCGCCAGAGGGTTACGATCCCGTAAAGATGGCAAATGAGCGCCTCGCAGCACGCGGGAACTTGCTTAAATTGTTCGAGGGTAGCGGCGTGAAAAATTGGAACGAGTGGTCGTTCAACTAACGGGCCTGCCACAACCGCCAACCAATCCCTTCGCCGTTCGTTGGTCCGCGCGGGGCTGATCCCCTAGCGTTTCAAGCGGCTTATGTTTTCGCTGGCTGGCCCGGCATCTTGCCGCCATGGCCAAGGCTGACAAGCGCACACCCGACCAGCAGAAGCAGGGAAAGGCCCTTCGCGACGAGGGCGCCAAATGGCTGAACCGTGTCGAAGCTGCCGGTAAGCTTGAAAAGCAGTGGCTGGATGATGCCGAAAAGGCCGTCAAAGCCTTCACTGGCGAGACATCGAGCCGCGACTACACCACGTCGACAACGCTCGGCTCGACCTACGATTTCAACATCCTATAACTATTCCGTCAGTCTGCCGCCAGCCCCTCCGGCGGCGGATGGCGGCACGGCGGACCTGTGGGATTCGGGCCAGTGGGATGTCGCGAAGTGGGACCAGGCGCAGCCTGTTGCATCGGTAGGCGGCGGGCAATGGATTTCGATCGGCAAGACCGGATATGTCATGCAGCCGCAACTGCAAATCACCGGATTTCTGAACCAGCGCCCAGTCACCGAATTCGTTCAGCTCGATGTCACTTTTGAAACGGGAGGCGTCGTTGTCTGACTACGCCATCAGTATCGAGAATTTCAACGCCGCATGGCCCGAGCTGGAACCCATGTGCCGGACTCACTATGGCGAGATGCAAGCTCGGATGGCTGGCGAAGGGATGACGATCGGCGAATTCAAGCCGCGCCTGAACGTCTACGGCGCCGCCGGGCATCTGCTCTGCTTTCTGGTCAGGACCGGCGATGGCGAGGCCGTGGGGTACGCCTTCATCTGGATCACCCAGGACATGCACAATTCCGAGATGATCGCCCAAGAAGACACGATTTACATGCGGCCGGACCATCGCAACGGCATCGGCCGCCGCTTCACCAAGCATATTCTGACTGAACTGAAAGCGCGCGGCTGCGTCAGGGCGCACGTCACCATCGCCACCGATCTACGCGTTGCAAAGATGTGCGAGCGCGTGGGCTTCAAGCGGTCGGCAATCGCCATGACCTATTTTCTCTAGGAGACCCTGACCATGTGTGCCCC
>NZ_RZPH01000824.1:0-2762 GCF_004022825.1 Mesorhizobium sp. M7A.F.Ca.CA.004.04.2.1 | reverse complement strand
GACTACCTATCCGGCTGCATTTGCGATCCGTTCGTTTCTGTTCCAGCCGTTTTCGATACCATCCAGCAGTATGGTGCCGACATTGCAAGGCGGCGACTATCTCTTCGTCTCCAAATTCGCATATGGCTACAGCCGCTACAGCGTGCCGTTCAATCTGTTGCCGATAGAAGGCCGCATGTTCGGCGCGGAGCCCAAGCGAGGGGATGTGGTGGTGTTCAAATTCCCGCCCGACCCCAGCGTGGATTACATCCAGCGGATCGTCGGTCTACCCGGGGACAAGATCCAGATGGTCAATGGCGTGCTGCACATCAACGATGTGGCCGTCGGCCTCAAGGATGCAGGCACTTTCTCCTACGAGGAACGCGAGCAACCTGCCAGGCTTGAACGGGAGACCCTGCCGGGTGGTGTCACCCATTTCGTTCTCGACCTGACGGACAGTTCCATCGGCGACAACACGCGGGAATTTGAGGTGCCCGAAGGCCACTATTTCATGCTGGGCGACAATCGCGACAATGCCTCCGACAGCCGATTCATGGTCGGCTTCGTTCCCTACGAAAACCTCGTCGGCAAGGCCGTGCGATTGTTCTGGAATTCAAAAGGCACGGAGTATTCTTCCCGGCAAACGCTGGACGGTTCGGTCGGCAAATAAGCCTGAATCGAGTTGGTTCGGACCCGCACCAAGTCTGGTTGATGACTACTTCATATCTATGCCGAGCGCGGCGAAGGCCAAGGTCGGACCGTCGCGTCGCAGGTGGACGAGATGCACAGCCACAAGTTCGATCAACGTCTGGCGTTCGGCGTGATCCCCAGCGAAGCCGGCCAGGTCGAACACCGCGGTCACGGTTTCATTCGCCGGCAGTTGCTCACTCAAAAGTTCCGTCAACGCCGCGTCGAGCGGATCGGTGAAATGGCCCTCCGGCAAGGTTTTCCCTCGCGCGGCGCAGGCGGCGATCCAGGCAGCCACCACCAGGGTCAGATGGACCAGTTCGGTACCGGCTTCCAGGCATTCGATGGCGGAAGCGATGATGCGCTGCGGCAGTTTCTGGCTGCCGTCATTGGCGATCTGCGCCGTGCGATGGGCAAGTGCAGTGTTGGAAAAACGCTCCGCGAGCTCCGCAATATAGGCGCTCGTGTCCAATCCGGCATCCTCGGGCAGGGTCGGGATCGCTTCGGCCCACAAGGCATCGACGAATTGGCGGATCGCCGGGTCGGCGAAGGCGCGGTCGACGGTGGCATGACCGCTGAGCAGGCCAAGATAGGCGATGGCCGAATGCGAGCCGTTGAGCAGCCTGAGCTTCATGTCCTCGAACGGGCCGACGTCGCGAACCATGGTGACGCCGAATTGTTCCCACGCGGGCCGGCCAGTCGGGAACTTATCTTCGACCACCCACTGACAAAACGGCTCGGTCATCACGGGCCAGGCGTCCTCGACGCCGAGTTCTTCAGCGATCCGCGCCCGATCGGCGTCGGTGGTTGCCGGCACGATGCGATCGACCATGCTGGAGGGAAACGCGACCTGGTGTGCGATGTGGTCGGCAATTCCGACATCACTCGATTGAGCGAGCCCGGCATCTCGCAACTGGGCGAATTCGACCAACAGCCGGTGCAGCGTGGCTCCGTTGGCCGGCAAATTGTCGCAACACAGGACAGTGAAGGGCGGCGTGCCGGCGGCGCGTCGCAGGGCAAGCGCCTCGGTCAGGAAACCATGCGCTGTCTTCGGCATCCGGGGATTGGCCAGATCATGGACGATATCGGGATGGGCGGCATCCAATCCCCCGCCTGCCGCCCTCAGATAGGCTTTTTCGGTGATCGTCAGCGTGACGATGCGGGTGTGCGGATCGGTCAGCGTGGCCAGCACCGCGCCCGGATTCTCCGGCGCCACCAGCATCGCACCGATCGAGCCGATGACCTGAAGCTTTTCGGTTCCACTGCTTCTGATCGCCAGCGTGTAGAGCCCGTCCTGCGGCGTGAGAGCGTCGCGCGTGTCGGTGCTGCGCAGCGAAACGCCTGTTATGCCCCAATCCGCCTCGCCTGCCGCCAGGCAATCGTCGACATAGGCTGCCTGATGGGCGCGGTGGAAGGCGCCGACACCAAGGTGCACGATGCCCGGGACGACGCGGCTGCGATCATACGCAGGTGTCGCGATCGAAGCCGGCAGTGCGCGCACGGTCTTCGTGGAAAGGCGTTCGGTCGTCGTGGTGCGACTGGTCTGGTCGGATGACATGAGTGGCCTCGGCAGGGATCGGCAAAGCGGCGTAACATTCGATTTCCTGCCACACAATGGGTCGAAAAGTCATCATACAACAATCGCAATTTTGTATGTTGACATTATTTCTTGCCGCCCCTACCGATAGTGGCTTGGGAGGATGATCGTGGCACTGACCCATGCGGATTTGCTGTTTCCCGCCGAGGCGCATTCGCGCGCGATTGCCCGTGATCTCTATGCCGGGATCAAGGACCTGCCCCTTGTCAGCCCGCATGGTCACACCGATCCGCGCTGGTATGCGCTGAACGAGCCATTCCCGGATCCGGCGCAACTGCTCATCGTCCCGGATCACTACATCTTCCGCATGCTGTTCAGCCAAGGCGTCCGCCTTGAGGATCTCGGCGTGGCGACGCTCGACGGCGCGCCGGTCGAGACCGACGGCAGGGCGATCTGGCGGCTTTTTGCCGAGCACTATCATCTGTTTCGCGGCACGCCGACCCGGCTGTGGTTCGATCATGTGCTCGCCGATCTGTTCGGCATCGACGAACCGCTGACC
>NZ_RZPH01000823.1:0-2763 GCF_004022825.1 Mesorhizobium sp. M7A.F.Ca.CA.004.04.2.1 | reverse complement strand
GGGTGCCACGGGATTGTCGCTGGTCTTCGAGGGGGCGCCGAACGCGTTCGGATACGGCTTGCCGAGAACGGCGGAGGCGTTGGAGGCGGTGCTGGACGGCATTCCGCTCAACCGCATCCAGGTTCGTATCGACGCCCATCCCTGGAGCCGCGCCGTGGCCGACTGGCTGGTCGCTTTCCTGAGCAAGCGGCGGTCGGACCCGGCAAAACTCAACCTCTCCTTCGGCATCGATCCAGCAGCGATCTTCGCGGGAACCGGTCGGCTGCGCATGTCGATCGAGGCGCTGCGGGCCTCCATGCCGCAGTCGCTGGCGCATTTCTTCGCGATGGGCGTTCCGGGCGTGCTGCTGGAAGCTGACGGGCGCGTGTTCCACAATGCCGGCGCCACGGAAGCGCAGGAACTTGGCATCATGCTGGCTTCGGCTGTCTCCTACCTCAGAATGTTCGAGACGGCGCGGCAGCCGCTTGTCTATGCCGCACCTCATATCGGTTTTGCACTCAGCGTCGACCAGGACCAGTTGCTCTCGATAGCCAAGATGCGGGCGCTGCGCAGGCTCTGGGCGCGGGTGCAGGAGGCTTGTTCGATCCCGACATCCACGGCCAGTATCCATGCCGAGACGTCGTTTCGCATGATGACGGCGATGGACCCGGAGACCAACATCCTGCGCACCACCATTGCATGCTTTGCCGCGGCGTGCGGCGGCGCCGATTCGATCTCCATCCTGCCGCACACGATCGCGCACGGTCTGCCGGCGGGTTTTGCCCGTCGTGTTGCCCGCAACACGCAGCTGATCATGGCCAATGAAAGCCATATCGATCATGTCACCGATCCCGCCTATGGTTCCGGCGCTGTGGAAGCGCTGACCGCGGAATTGTGCGAACTGGCCTGGGCGGAGTTGCAGACGATCGAAGCCGAGGGCGGTGTCCTGTCCAGCCTTCAGGACGGACACATCCAGAAGCGCGTTCACGCAGCGGCGGAGCAGCGCAATGCAGCCTACCGCACAGGTGAACGGGCCATCATCGGCACCACGCTCTATCCATCGAAGAACGAACGCCCCGTCGAGACGCTGGCGGCGGAACGGCGACCGGCCTTCACCGAAGGCGTTGCCGTTTGCGAGCCGCTGTTTCCAGTCCGCGTCGACCAATCGATCGGAGCCGGCTCTTGATCCCGGACTTCGGCCAGATCGGCTGGGTCCCGCCACGCCGCACGCCTGTCGAGGTCAAAGGCCAGCGGACCACGCCGGAAGGGCTCATTGCCAAGCATCTGTACAATCAAAGCGACCTCAAGGGGTTGCCGCATCTCGACACCTATCCCGGCCTGCCACCCTTCGTGCGCGGCCCCTACCCGACCATGTATGTCCAGCAGCCCTGGACGATCCGGCAATATGCCGGTTTCTCGACGGCCGAAGATTCCAACGCCTTTTACCGGCGCAACCTTGCCGCCGGCCAGAAGGGGCTGTCGGTCGCCTTCGATCTCGCCACGCATCGCGGCTATGACAGCGACCATCCGCGTGTTGCCGGCGATGTCGGCATGGCGGGCGTCGCCATCGATTCCATCCTCGACATGCGGCAGCTCTTCGACGGCATTCCGCTCGACGAGATGACGGTATCGATGACGATGAACGGCGCGGTGCTGCCGATCATGGCGCTTTACATCGTCGCCGCGGAAGAACAGGGCGTTGCACAGAGGGATCTCGCCGGGACCATTCAGAACGACATTTTGAAGGAGTTCATGGTCCGCAACACCTACATCTATCCGCCAAAGCCTTCGATGCGGATCGTGTCGGACATCTTCTCATACACATCGAAGAACATGCCGAAGTTCAATTCGATATCGATCTCCGGCTATCACATGCAGGAGGCCGGCGCGACGGCCGACCTTGAGCTCGCCTACACGATCGCCGATGGCATCGAATATGCCCGCGCCGGCGTCGCGGCGGGCCTCGACATCGACCGCTTTGCGCCTCGCCTGTCCTTCTTCTGGGCCATCGGCATGAATTTCTTCATGGAAGTCGCCAAGCTGCGGGCCGCGCGCCTGTTGTGGGCGACCCTGATGCAGAAGAATTTTTCGCCCAAGGACGAGCGCTCGCTGTCGCTGCGCACCCATTGCCAGACTTCTGGCTGGTCGCTGACAGCGCAGGATCCCTACAACAACATTGTCCGCACCATGATCGAGGCGATGGCGGCAACGCAGGGCCACACCCAGTCGCTGCACACCAATTCCTTCGACGAGGCGATGGCGCTGCCGACCGACCACTCGGCGCGGATCGCCCGCAACACCCAGCTCATCCTCCAAAAGGAATCCGGCACCACGCGCATCATCGACCCGTGGGGCGGTTCGGCCTATCTCGAACGGCTGACGCATGATCTGGCGGCGCGCGCTCTTGCCCATATCGAGGAGGTCGAGGCGCTCGGCGGCATGGCGGCGGCGACCGAACAGGGCATTCCCAAGCTGCGCATCGAGGAAGCCGCCGCGCGCACGCAGGCGCGGATCGATTCCGGCGAGCAGATGCTGGTCGGCGTCAACGCCCATCGGCCCGAGACCGACATCGAGGTCGACGTGCTGAAGATCGACAATGCCGAGGTCAGGGCCCGGCAATTGTCGAAGCTGCAACGGCTGAAGGGCACGCGCGACGTCGCCGCCGTCGAAAGCGCGCTCGATGAGCTGACCCGTGCCGCGCAAGGCAATGAAAACCTGCTGGAATTCGCCATCCGAGCGGCGCGCGCCAATGCCACGGTCGGCGAGATTTCATTCGCGTTGGAA
>NZ_RZPH01000822.1:0-2764 GCF_004022825.1 Mesorhizobium sp. M7A.F.Ca.CA.004.04.2.1 | reverse complement strand
GTGATGATCCTGCCGAGCGGCATCAACAAAGCCACCGGGCTCGCTGCGGCCCTTCAGGACCTTCGACTTTCGCCGCACAACGTCGTCGGCGTCGGCGATGCCGAGAACGACCACGCGTTCCTGCAGGCCTGTGGCTGCAGCGCCGCCGTCGACAATGCAATTCCGGCGGTCAAGGATACAGCCGACCTGGTCATGCGTGGCGCCCGCGGCAAGGGCGTGGAGCAATTAATCGCAAAGCTGATAAAGCGTGATCACGCGATAGTGCCGAAGCGCCATGACGGCATCGTTCTTGGATCGTCTGGCGGCGATGATGTCTACCTGTCGCCGAGCGACACGATCCTCATTGCCGGGAGTTCCGGCATTGGCAAATCCACCTTGGCCACCGCGCTGACGGAACGCTTCGTCGAAAGTGGTTTTCAGTTCTGCGTCTTCGATCCCGAAGGCGACTATGACGGCCTCGAAGGCGCCGTTCGCCTGGGCGACGGCTCAAGCGCGCCGACAAAGGCGCAGGTGCTGGATCTGATCGCCAAGGCCGACAGCAACATTGTCGTCAATGGATTGGCCCTGCGCGTCGACGAGAGGCCGGATTTCTTTGCCGACCTGCTGCCTGGCCTGAGCAGTTTCCGCCGGCGCACCGCGAGACCGCACTGGCTCGTCATCGATGAAGCGCACCATCTTCTGCCCAAGCGGCGCGACGATACGCGGGCGGTCCTGTCATTGGAATTGCCGGGCACAATCCTGATCACCGTTCACCCCGAGGCGATCTCGACAGACGCCTTGCGCCTTGTCACAGCCATCATTGCGCTTGGCCCCAAGGCGAAGGACGTGGTGAAGGTCTTCTGCAAGGAAACTGGCATTGAGCCGCCAAAGGACATTCCAACGCCCAAAGGCGCGCGCGTGCTGTTCTGGCGGCCGCAGTCGGGCAAGAAAGTCAAGACGGTCAAGGTGGTTGAACCACGTCAGTCACTCAAGCGGCACAGCCGGAAATATGCCGAAGGCCAGCTCGACGAAGCCGGCAGCTTCTATTTCCATGGCCCTGACAATGCGATGAACCTCAGGGCTCACAATCTGATGATCTTCGCTCAGATCGCCGAGGGGATAGACGACAAGACCTGGGAGTTTCATTTGCGCACCGGCGACTATTCCAAATGGTTCCGACATCAGATCAGGGACAAGGACCTGGCGCGCGAAACCGCCGAGGCGGAAGAGGACAAGACCCTGTCGGCGCAGGATAGTCGCAAGCGGGTGCTTGACGCTGTACGCCGCCGTTACACGGCTCCGGCCACAGCCCCGGAGTGACACTCGAGAGCCAAGGCGATTAAGCTATCGCTGCATGCGAAAACTTTTTCAGTCGGACAACGCCGCCACCGCGACAATTTCGATGACGATGTCGGCTTGTGAAGCCCCTCCTCTCAGAGCTCTTGACCCTCAGCCTATCAAATCATCTATTCTGATCGGCAGATCGCGAATGCGCTTGCCGGTGGCATGATAGACGGCACTCGCCACGGCGGCAGCCGTTCCGACATTGCCGAGTTCGCCCAAGCCCTTGACGCCGGCAGGATTGACCTGGTGGTCGACTTCGGGGACTAGGATAACGTCGACCTGTTTGATGTCGGCGTTGACCGGCACGAGATAGTCCTGCAGGTCGCGATTGACGTAGCGCGCGTGTCGCTGATCGATTTCCGTGGCCTCGTGCAACGCCTGGCCGATGCCCCAGATCATGCCACCCATCAACTGGCTGCGCGCGGTGCGCGTGTTCATGATGCGCCCGGCAGCGAAGGCTCCGACAATGCGTGGCACCCGGATTTCGCGTGTATAGCTGTTGATGCGCACTTCGACGAACTCGGCGCCAAAGGCATATTTGACCGAATCTTCGTCGTTCTCTCCACCATGAAACTCCGATTGTCCGGCATAGAGTTTGCTGAGGGCTTCAGGCGAAGAACCCTTCGGCGCAAACTCGGCATATTCTTCGATGGCGCCGACCTGCATGGCCTTGAACACATCGGCCAGCTTGGCGGACTTGCCGGTCTCGGCAACGACCTCTTCGTCCTTCAAATCCAGCTTCGCATTGGCCGAACCTGCCAGCGGAGCCCCCTTGCCCGCAGCGGCGGCAAACAGTTTTTCGCGTATCGCGTCGCAGGCTTTCATGACTGCGGAGCAGACGCTGGCGGTCGAGATCGATCCGCCTGACACCGGAGCCGGCGGCAAGGCACTGTCGCCCATCTCGACGCTGATCTTGTCCATGCCAACCCCCAGCCTTTCGGCCGCCATCTGGCCGGCGATGGTGCGAACGCCGGTGCCGATTTCATGCGAGCCGCACTGGACCCGAACCTCGCCATCGGCGGTGAGACGAACCCGGGCCGCGCAAGGCGCGGCGGCTGTCGGATAGATTGCCGTCGCACAGCCCATCCCGACCAGCCAATCGCCGTCGCGCATCGAGCCGACCGTGGGATCGCGTTTCGACCAGCCAAAGGCCTCGGACGCCTGGTCATAGCACTTGATGAGTGAGCGGCTGGAAAATGGCTTGCCTCCGATCGGCTCCTTCTCCGGTTCATTGATGCGACGAAACTCGACAGGATCCATGCCGAGGGCCACGGCCATTTCGTCCATGGCGTTTTCCAGCGCGTAGACATAAGGCGTCTCCGGCGGCGATCGCATGTAGCCAGGAGTGTTGCGGTCGGCATGAACCAGCGAAACATGCGTCAGAACGGAGCCGTAATTGTACATGCGCGCGGTGGCTGACGTGCCGCCGACGACATAAGGG
>NZ_RZPH01000821.1:0-2769 GCF_004022825.1 Mesorhizobium sp. M7A.F.Ca.CA.004.04.2.1 | reverse complement strand
CAGGTCGACAGAGCGGTACTCGCCATAGGCAATGAGATCACTGACGCCCGACCCGGTCGCCGCTGCATGCATCATGCCGTGGCCGCTGAAGCCGGTAGCCAGGACAAAGTTCGAAACCTCGGGATGCCGGCCGATGATGCCGCTGTGGTCGAAGGTGTTGTATTCGTAGAGCCCCGCCCAGGCGCGCAGCATGCGCAATTGCTCAAACCCGGGCACGCGATGGGCGAGCGCCGGCCAGATCAACTCGTCGAACAGGTCGTAATCCACATCCAGGCCAAAATCGTCCGGCTCGTTCTCGCGCACCGGCGGAATACCGCACAGGAAGAGCTGGCCTTCCGGCCGCAGCCAGAAGCCGCTCGTGTCGAAGACGAAGGGGCAGTTTTCGATCGTTGCCGGCGTTTCGAAGACGAAGACGCAGCGCTTGCTCGGGACAACCGGCAGTTCGGCGCCGGCCATCCTGGCGATGCCCGCGCTCCACGGTCCGGCCGCGTTGATCACCGTGCCGGCGGCAAGCCGGTCGCCATTGTCGAGCACCACTTCGCCGACCTTTTGGGGAGACGCCATGGTCAGTCCGGTCACCGTCGCGGCAAGATAGTCCACGCCCTGCGTGCGCGCCTTGCGGCGAAAGGCCTGCATCAGGCCGGGGCCGTCGAACCAGCCTTCGCTGCCAAGGCCGAGCGAGCCAAGGGCGAGATCGTCCGTGTTGAGCCACGGGAAGCGTCGTGCCAGATCGACCTGCTCGATCAGTTCGGCGTCGACGCCCATGCCGCGCTGAACGCGGTTCTTGGCACGCTGCGCGTCTGCCCGCTCGGGTGTCGCCAGCACGAGGTAACCGGGCTCATGCAGGCCGATGTCGGCCAACTCGTCGCCGATGGCAAGCCGCGTCTTTACCTGGCGCAGGAAGTCGATGCTGAACTTCGACATGGCAATGTTGGGCGCCGTGCCGAACTGCTGGCGGATGGCGCTGGTCGACAAGGAAGACGAGGAGGCCGTGTAGTAGGGGTCCCGCTCGATCACCGCAATACTGCCATCGAAATCCGGATTGGCTGACAGGAAATAGGCGATCGAGCTGCCGACAACGCCGCCGCCGACGATCACCACATCATAGTTCGTGCCCATTCCAATCGTGTTCCCTATCTCGAATGTCATACGCGGCGATGAAGGATTGGATACTTTCCTCTATCGACCCACCACTGGAATGAGACATAACCCGGTCTTCGATGCAGAAAAAGGGGTTTGACGCGAAAATCAGAATACATTATCCAATTTTCACCAGATATCACCTGCCCGGCAACGTCGCGGCAGCCATGACGAGGATTTCCCGTGGGCCTCATCGCTCCCCGTCTTGACGTCATCAAGCCAAGCCCCAGCATGGCGGTCACCGCGCGGGCAATCGAAATGCGCTCGGCCGGCATCGACGTCATCAGCCTGAGCGCCGGCGAGCCGGATTTTCCAACGCCTCCGCACATCGTCGAGGCGGCCTACGAGGCGATGCGCAGGGGTGAAACGCGCTATACGGCGGTCGACGGCACCGCCGCGCTGAAGAAGGCGGTGGCCGGGAAATTCAGGCGCGAGAACGGCCTCGATTACAAGCCTTCGCAAATCAGCGTCGCGGGTGGCGCAAAGCAGATCATCTACAACGCCCTGCTGGCAACGCTGGCCCCCGGTGACGAGGTGGTCGTCCCCGCGCCCTATTGGGTTTCCTACACCGACATCGTCCTGCTCGGCGAAGGCAAGCCCGTGGTCGTTCCTTGCACGGAGGCGCAGGGCTTCAAACTGACACCGCAAGCCCTGCGAGCCGCGATCACCGGGCGCACCAAATGGCTGCTGCTCAACACGCCTTCCAATCCGACTGGCGCCGTCTACAGCCCCGACGAACTTGCCGGCCTGGCCGGGGTGTTGCTCGATCACCCGCATGTGCACGTTCTGACCGACGACATCTACGAGCATATCCTGTTCGATGGACGTACCTTCCATACCATCGCCGGCGTCGAGCCGAGGCTGAAGGACCGTACGCTGACAGTGAATGGCGTGTCGAAGGCCTATGCCATGACCGGCTGGCGGATCGGCTATGCCGGCGGGCCGGAACCGCTGATCCGCGCCATGGCCACCGTGCAGAGCCAAAGCACGTCGAACCCGTCATCCATCTCGCAGGCCGCGACCATTGCCGCACTGGAAGGTCCCCAGGACTTTCTTCGCCCTCGGGCGCTCGAATTCCAGGCTCGGCGCGACCGCGCTCTGGAGCTGCTGCGCAAGATTCCCGGCCTTACCTGCCAGACGCCCGAGGGCGCCTTCTATCTCTATCCCAATTGCTCGGCCCTGATCGGCCGTCGTCGCCCCGACGGCACTCCCATCGGCAGCGACGATGATTTCTCGCTTTACCTGCTCGATCAGGCGCGGGTCGCGGTGGTGCAGGGCTCTGCCTACGGGCTGTCGCCGCATTTCCGCATTTCCATAGCCACGTCGATGGATCTGATCGAAAAAGCGATCGGGCGAATCGCCAAGGCTGTCGAAGCGCTGCGATAGGGTCGGCGATGGATCTCGACTTCGTCCAGAAGCTGATCGAATTTGTCTCGCGTTCGCCCATTGCCGAACTGGAGATCGAGCGCAATGGCGTTCGCATCCGCATGTCCAGGCAGATGGCGCCGGCGCAATCCGCGTCGCAAGCGCAATCTGCGTCGCAGTCGGGGCCAGCCGCCGTCCCTGCCGTCTTCACAAATCCGGCTTCGACATCTCCGCCCATCGCACGCTATTCGATCCGCGCGCCGC
>NZ_RZPH01000081.1:0-11061 GCF_004022825.1 Mesorhizobium sp. M7A.F.Ca.CA.004.04.2.1 | reverse complement strand
GAGCGTCCCCGCCATGTCGCGGAAGCGGTCGACATCGCCTCGCTGCTCAATGCGCAGTTGGAGGAGAGCTTTTCGATCCGCGTCGGTGACGGGCGGCCGCCCGCCTCATGGATGGAGGAATCGGAAGTGCGCCGCCATCTCGGGCTGCTCGGCCGGCACCAGAGGTCCAGCAGTGACGGCTATGGTTCGGCGATGGGCCTGCCGGCGCTGCGCGAGCGCCTCGCCTTCGACCTCATGGAGCGCGAGGTGCAGGCGAGCCCGGACCAGATCCTGCTGACATTCGGCGCCAACCACGCACTGGACCTGATCATACGCCGCTTCCTCGTCGCCGGCGATACCGTGCTGGTCGACGACCCCGGCTACTACCCGCTTTTCGCCAAGCTGAAGCTGGCGCAGATCCGCATGATCGGCGTGAAGCGGACGCCGACCGGTCCGGACCTCGACGATCTCGCCGGCAAGGCCGAGCGCGAGCGTCCGAAGCTGTTCTTCACACAATCGCTTGCGCACAATCCAACCGGCAGCTCGACCAACCTGCCGACGGCTCACTCGATCCTGACGATCGCCGCGCGCTGCGACATGCTGGTGGTCGAGGACGACCCGTTCGTCGACCTGCCGACGGTCCGTGGCGTTGGCCTTGCGCCTCTCGACCAGTTGCGGAACGTCATCTGCGTGCGCACCTTTGCCAAGACGTTGTCGGCCAGCCTGCGCTGCGGCTATATCGCCGCGCGCCCCGACCTTATCGCTTCCCTTGCCGAGTTGAAGATGCTGACGACAGTCAACAGCTCAGGACACATTGAGCGGTTGATCCATGGATTGATCAGTGAAGGTCACTATCGGCGCCACCTCAAGCGTTTGGCGCAGCGTGTGCAGCAGGCCACCGAGACGGTCGTTCCCCGCCTTCAGAAGATGGGTCTTAAGCTCTTTGCCGAGCCGACAGGTGGATACTACGTCTATCTGGAGCTTCCCGAGTATGTCGATGACATCGCCCTCGCCCGGGAAGGCGCTCGCCAGGGGATTTTTATCGCACCTGGTACCGTGTTTTCGCCGGAGCGCCAACCTGCCAAGGCAGGCATCCGCGTCAACATCGCCTGGGCCTCGGATCCTCATTTTTTTGACTTCATGCTGGCAGAGCTTAGGCATCGGCGGACTTGAACAGGACAAAGCCCCGCCTTGCGGCGGGCTTAGTGCTTGACGGATCACTCCGCGGCGCGTCGTGACCAGATGAGCGAGAAGTCGCCCCCGGTGTCGGTCTCGACCAAGCTCGCGTAGATCGGAGCGGGGAAGCTGGGATCGTCGAGCTTGACGAAGTGGTAGTCGCGGCTCTCGCGCGAGGTCTTCTTCCAGGGCCGTCCCGAACTCGGGGCGCCAGCGAAAATGCGGAAGTCGGGTCTCTTTTCATTGTCGCCATCGACCGGAGAGAACGTCACAGTCTTGACGTTGAGGTTGAGGGTCTTGACCGAACCGGAGAAGCCGTTCGCGGTGCGCGAGAATGTGCCGACCGTAGCCATCGTGGTGGTTCCTTCTGTTTTTCTCGGGCCGCACCCATCTCTCGATGGTGGTCGTGAGGCCGGAGACGATCGGTCTGCATCCCGAAGGGGCTGAAACGAAGTAACGGCGGCGCGAGGCTTTCTTGGGCCGCCGAGGAATGGACGCGCAGCGACCAGGGGAAGAGAACGCAGCGACGTCGTTACGGGAAGACGATCGAGCCGAAGCGAAGGCGGTCTTCAGTCAGACCCAATCCATTCGAGGACGCCGTGGGCGTAGCTTGGACAGAATACGCGGAAGGAATGCCACAGTGGCTAAGATCAGTCCCGGCCACTGTCGCTTGCTCCGCTGCGCTTCTCTATTTCGGTCAAGGACGCTTCCTCCCGCCCGTGGGCGGTGTTGGTCCCACTTCACCCGGTGAAGAAGGGACGTCCGATTTCTCTAATCTTTGGGCTGAATCGTCATCAGCGGTCGATGGGAGAGAATGGACGCCGCCAGATTAGGCGCGGCACGCACGGGGTCGTAGAAGTCCATGCGCCATAATAGTAATTTCCTCATTCTGGGGAGTAGTTGTTTGGCTCGATCAGCCGCAGGTAAACTCAGAGCGACAGGATGCGAAACCGGCAGTTGCCGTGTAAGGTCAGGCCTTAACTTGGGGGAGAACTGAATGCGAACGGCTGTTACCTTGGCGTTCCTGGCCTTTATCAGGGTGTCGTCAGAGCAATAGAAGCCTGCCTGGCCGGGGACGTGATCAGTCTCGAACGCGGTCGTATTCGTCTTGCGCGCGCTCGAGTTCCGGCCCGTAGGTCATCGACCATTCGTAAAGCGCCTCGAACGGTTGCCGAAGGGAGTGGCCGAGCGAAGTGATCGTGTATTCGACACCGACCGGCGTCGTCGTCGTCAGCACTTCACGGCGAATGAGACCGTTACGTTCCAGACGCTTCAGCGCATCGGCGAGCGCCTTGTGCGTGATGCCGTCCAGGCGCCGCATGATCTCGTTGAATCTCGACGGCCTAGTGCACAGAACGGTCAGAATCAGGACCGACCACTTGTTGGCGATCTGCTCAAGTGCCGGCCGCGCCTTTTGCACATCTATCAACGCCTCGACGGACACGGGCTTAGGACGACGGGGTGGGCTGACCTTGACGGGCAAGTCTTCAGTCACGGCGGACATAGGTATACTCCTCGATATCTGCTCTAGTTGTAGTGCGTAATTGACCGTAGGTATAGAGCATATATCTTGAGCCATCACTTTTTGATGGAGTTCACATGAGCAGATTGGCAAACAAGATCGCACTGGTTGTCGGCGGTGCCGGCGGTATCGGCGGGGCAGTTTCACAAAGGTTCGCCAGTGAGGGAGCGCAGGTCTATGCGACCAGCCGCAAGGGTGCGGACGGCGCCTTGGAAGCGGCGGGCACCGGCAGCATCCGGACGGTCCTGGCGGATGCAAGCAACAGAGCGGATCTTGAACGTGTATTCGAGCAGATCAGATCGGAACGCGGGCGTATCGACGTGCTCATTGTGAATGCCGGCCTTTCCGAATACGCCCCGCTTGAAGATATTTCGGAGGATCATTTCGACAGGACATTCGGTCTGAATGTGCGCTCTCTGGTTTTCGCAGCACAAGGTGCCGTCAACCTCATGCAGCCAGGCGGAACGATCGTGTTGATCGGCTCTATCGCAGGCGACATCGGCACCAAAGGATATGGCGTCTACGGCGCCACCAAGGCCGCTGTCCGCTCGTTCACCCGCACCTGGGCCAACGAACTTGCTCCCAAAGGCATTCGTGTCAACGTCGTCAGCCCCGGCCCGACCGATACGGCGATGATGGCCGGGGCCTCGCAACAGATTCGAGACGCGCTTTCCAGCATGATCCCTCTCGGGCGCATGGGCCGGCCTGACGAGGTGGCCGCCGCGGTTGTTTTCCTCGCCAGCGACGAGAGCAGTTTCACAACCGGCGCAGAACTGGCCGTCGATGGCGGCATGGCCCAGGTGTGACGTGCGCCTTCGACCACTGAAACCTGGACGGCCGCCGTTGCGCTCATGCCGGTCGGTGTCTCGCAGTGACAGGCATGCATGTCGTTTTCTCGAAACCGGAGCAGCTTTCGAGCGACATGTTATCAATCCTCCAGAAGATAGCCCTTGCGATGGGAAAGCGGCTCGGTGCCGGCTACCTTGGCGATGACTTGGTTGGCCGCCACCAGCTTCTTCAGTCTGCGGGTGACGACCACGCCGTCAGTACGCGCATGGACGGTGATACGGGCATCGCCGCCAATCGCAGCGGGCGCGACGATGTCGGCGATCGGCTGTCCGGACGTGACCCGCTCGCCAAGTTCGACGCGGTAGACGATGACGCCGAACGCCGGCGTGCGCACCACGTCGCAGGCGTCGAAGCCTGTGACGTCGCAGAGCGGCGGCGCGGCGGGTGCTTGACCGGCGATATAGCCGCGGCGGCGCAGCACATTCAGCAGCGCCGACGCATCTGTCGCGGCCATCTCGTCGCCGATGTCGACGAAGCCGCGCAATTCGACCGTCGCTGCCATGCAGCCGACCGGTATCAGCTTGTCGGGATACGCCGCCGCGAGCTTCAACCACGGCTCGACGCTTGCTTCGGCAAAGGTCGAGCCGCCGGAGGCGCCCTGCGAAAACACGGCACGGCAGCCGAGTTCGCCCGAGATGTCCGACAGTTCCGCCGCGATCTCCGGCCGCACGAAAAGATGCATCAGCCCTTCGTCGTCGCAATGAAGATCGAGAACGAGATCAGAATCGAAGGCTTCGCGCGCCAGCACCGTATAGAGGGAATCAACCTGTTGCCTGACACAGCGTTCGTCGAGGATTGCGCGGATCGTCTCGCGGATCAGCGCCTTGTTGGCGTCGGCATCCCTTCCCAACAGGTTTCCGAGCCGGGCGATCAATTCGGGGGCAAGGTCAGGCCAGTTGCGGTTGAAGTTGCGGCCGCTGGCAAGGTCGTAACGGCCGAGATGGTCGCCATTGACGAACTGCGCCAGGCCGAGCGGGTTGGCGTAAGGCACGACGACGATCTGGCTCCGGATTTCGCCGCGCGCATCGGCGGCGTCCAACTGCTCGACCAGATGATGTGATACCAGAAGGCCGGGCGCCTCGTCGGCGTGAAGTGCCGCGTGGATGTAGGCCTTGGGACGGGCGGCGGCGGCACCGTAGCGTATGATGCGCACACTGTGGCGGCTGCCCGGCGTGCCGTTGGAGAGAGGAATATCGAGGATTTCACGAGACATTGACGGCTCCGGCGAGCGCCCGTTCCGACAACGGGAAGTGGCAATTGAAGACATGGCGGGGGTCTTCGCGGTCGGTTGTCCGGGACGGGAATGCGCTTTTGCAGATGTCCTGCGCATAGCGGCAGCGGGTGTGGAACTCGCAGCCGGGAGGGCGCGTCATCAGGCTCGGCACTTCGCCGCTGAGCTCGATCCGGTCGAGCGCGGCGTCGGGATCGGGTTCCGGATTGGCCGACAGCAGCGCCTCCGTATAGGGGTGGCAAGGCTGCTCGAATATACGGTCGGTCGAGCCGACCTCGATGAAGCGGCCGAGATACATGATCGCCATGCGGTCGGTCATGTGGCGCACGACATTGAGATTGTGCGTGATGATGAGGATGGCGATGCCCAACTCCTGCTGCAAACGCCCAAGTAGGTTGAGAACTTCGCCCTGGACGGACACGTCCAGCCCCGCCGTCGGTTCGTCGGCGATAATAAGATCGGGCGCCAGCGCCAGCGCCCGCGCCACGCCCACCCGGCGCGCCTGGCCGCCGGAAAGCTGGTGGGGATATCGCCGCCCGAAATCCGCGGGCAGCCCAACCATCTTTAGCAGGCGCTCCACCTCGGCCGCTGGATCGCGGATGGTGATGCCGTGGATACGGAACGGCTCGATCAGCAGAGAGCGGACAGTGAGCCGCGGCGACAGCGATCCGACCGGATCCTGAAACATCATCGCCATGCGCCGAAGATGCAGCTTGCGATCCGCCGGGGCAAGACCGTTCAGCACCTGGCCGTCGAAACGTATGGAGCCGCTCGTCGGTGGACGCAGCCCCATGATGGCACGGGCAATGGTGGACTTGCCCGAACCGCTCTCGCCGACGAGACCGAGTGTCTCGCCCCTGCGGATCTCGAAAGACACTCCGCAGACGGCATCGACGAACGGGTTCTTCACGCCACTGGTGAACGCCTTCAGCTGGCTCATGGTGCGAAAGCGCACGCGAAGGTCCTCGACCGAAAGCAGCGGGCTCATGCCGGAACCGCCAGTGTGTCGTCGAGAAGATGGCAGCGCGCGCTGTGCGCTGCGCCGATTGCGCGGGGGGCGGGATTTTCATCCGCGCACCGGGCGAAGGCATGCGGGCAGCGCCGGCGGAAGATGCAGCCCGCCTGGGTACCGAGCAGGCTCGGCACCTCGCCCGGTATCGTCGGCAACTGACGGGTGCGCTTCCTGATCCGTCCCGGATCGCATTCGAGCAACGCGCGCGTATAGGGATGCCCCGGCCGGCGGAAGATATCGCGCACGGTGCCGTATTCGACCACCTCGCCCGCATACATGACCGCCACCCGGTCGCAGAATTCGGCGACAGCGCCGAGATGGTGCGAAACGAACAGGATCGAGCAGCCGATTTCCTTCTGCAGCTCTTTCAGCAGATGGATGATCTGCACCTCCAGCGTGGCATCGAGAGCAGTCGTCGGCTCATCCGCGATGAGCAGCGCCGGCTTCACCAGCAGGGCCATGGCGATGCAGATGCGCTGGCGCATGCCGCCCGAAAATTCATGCGAATAGCCGCCGATACGACTTTCGGGGTCCGGGATACCGACCCGGCGAAGCATGTCCACCGCACGCTGGCGCTTGATGCCGCGCGAACCGCCCTCGCGATGCTGGACATCGACCATCTGGCTCTCGATGCTGCGCACCGGGTTCAACGCCGTCATCGGATCCTGGAAGATCATCGACATGCGGTTGCCAAGCAGGCCGCGCCGCTCTGCCGGTGCCATGCCGAGCACGTCGCGTCCCTCGAACAGGATCGCCCCGTTCACCACCTCTGCATTCTCAGCCAGCAGCCCCATCACTGTGTAGGCGAGCGTGGATTTGCCCGAGCCGCTCTCGCCGACAATGCCGACCACCTCGCCCGCCGGCACGTCGATATGGACATCGCGCAGCGCATGTGCGCGGCCGCGCGGCGTGCCGAAATCGAGAGAGAGGCCGCGGATCGCCAGCAGTGGACTGCGGCTTGCGAGATGTCCTGCTTGGCTGCCACGGTTCATAGGTCTCTCCGAAGCTTGGGGTCGAAGATGTCGCGCAACGCCTCGCCGAGGAAGGTGAAGCCCAGAGTGGTTATGACGATAGGGATGCCACCGGCGACCACCAACCACACCGTTTTGTGGATATAACCGTAGCCGTCGCTGAGGATCGTTCCCCAGTCCGGTGTCGGCGGGCGCACACCCATGCCGAGGAAGCTCAGGCCTGCTTCCAGCGTGATGACCAGCGGCACATCCATGCTGACCAGGATCAGTAGCGGACCGATGACGTTGGGCAGCACGTGCACGGCGAGGATGCGCACGAGGCCGGCACCCATAGCGCGTTCTGCGGTGATGAATTCGCTTTCGCGCAGCGCGTGGGCCTGCGTGCGCACGACGCGCGCATAGATCGGCACCGACGTGACCGCGACGACGAAGATGACGCTGGCAAGGCTCGGTCCGAGCAGCGTCACCACCGCCAGCGCGAAGATGATGACCGGAAAGGAGCGGATGGTGTCGAAAACCAGCAGCAAAAGATTGTCCAGCCAGCGCGGGCCGAAGGCGGCGATGAGGCCGAGCACCAGCCCTAAGCTGAGCGAGGCGCTGAGCGAGACGAAGGCGACGAGCAGCGCAATCCTTCCGCCCATGACGACGCGCGAGAAAACGTCGCGGCCCAAGTGGTCGGTGCCGAGGAGAAAATCCAGGGACGGCGGCGCCAGCCGGGGACCGACCATGATCTTGATCGGATCGTAAGATACGATCCAGGTGGCGAAGACCGCACTCGCCACCATCAGCACGACCAGCACGGCGCCCATCAGGCCGAGCGGCGACTTACGCAGTTGCAGCAGGAACATAGCGATCGCGCCCGGCGCACGGCTTTTATCCACCGTCTCGCGAATGACTTGAACTTCGGACACGTTACAAATTCTCGCGGATTCTTGGATCGAGCGCCGCGTTGATCAGGTCGGCGAGCGTCGTGGAGATGACGAATAAAACGGTGGTGACGAGGACCGTGCCCATGACGATCGGATAGTTGCGCGAATCCACCGACTTGACGATCAGTGCGCCGATACCCGGACGGGCGAACACCACCTCGACGAAAACGGCCGCCGAGAGCAGATGCGCCATGCCGACGCCGATGATCGTCACCGTCGGCAGGATGGCCAGCGGCAGCGCGTAGCGCGCGACGATGCGTCGCTCCGAAAGACCGAAGGAGCGCGCCATGCGGATGTGGTTCTCGCCGAGGATCTCCAGCATGGAGGCGCGCACGATGCGCGAGATGTAGCCGACCCAGCCGATGCCGATGACGAAGGCCGGCAGGATGAGGTGAACGAGCCCACCGCGGAAGCCAGAGCCGGCGCCGATGGCGGGCAGCCAGCGCAGGCCGACCGAAAAGATCAGCAGCGCATAGATCGCCATGACGAAGGACGGAATGGCAATCGTGCCGACCGCGAACACGCCCACGAGCTTGTCGATCACGGAGTTGCGGTGCATCGCCGAATAGCAACCGAGCGGCACGCCGACGAAAACGGCCCAGGCGATCGATACTAGGATCAGCTCGATCGTATAGGGCAATTGCTCGAAGACGATGGCGCTGACCGGGCGCTGTGTGAAAACGTCGGTGCCGAGATTGCCGTGCAGCAACCCCCCGAAGAAGGAGACGATCTGCACGGGCAGCGGCTTGTCGAGGCCCATCTGCTCATGCAACTGGGCTTTCAGCTCAGGCGTCGCACGCGGCCCGAGCAGGACGGCTGCGGGATCGCCCGGAACGGCCTGGATCATCAGAAACAGCAGCGTCACTGCGACCACGATGATCGCGGCCGCCAGGGCGGTACGCTTGGCAAGGTATAGCCACATATCCTGATCCAGCCCTTCCCGGCGATCGCCGCGCTATGCCGATTTCGGCTCGAAACCGAGATAGAGCGGCCGCCCGTCGGGGCGCGTGTCGGCCTCGAGCTCGGTCGTCCGATACATGATGGGCGATCCCTCATGGGTGAGGAAGCGGTAGGAGCCGGAATCCTCCATGATGTCCTGCATCTCATAATACATCTTGGCCCGTTCCTGCGGGTCTTCGACGGTCACCGCCTTGGCGTTGAGTTCGTCGAAGCGTTCGCTGCGGAAGCGCTCCCAGTTCCAGACCCCCACCTGGTCTCGCACGAAGAAGGTGGTGGCGTAGTAGGGATCCGGCACCATCGAGAAGCGCTGCACGATCAGCTGCATGTCCTTCCAGCGCTCGCCTTCCGATTCCATGCCTATGGTCCAGAAAGAGCCGGAATCCTGAACATTGACCTCGACCGTGATGCCGATCTGCGACAACTGCGCCTGGACCATTTCCGCGATCGTTGAAAAGGTGGTCACGTTGAGCGCATCAATGGTGAGGCTGAGTTCGGTGATGCCGGCCTTGGCGAGATACTCCTTGGCTTTTTCGAGATCGCCTTCCGGCGGTACCAGTGCCTTTTCCCGATGCCCGACCAGACCCGGAGCAATGAGGCCGGTGGCGACCTGCGCCTGGCCCGAATAGGCCGCATCCATGATCTGCGGCACGTTGATCGCCCATTGGATTGCCTTGCGGA
Organism: Mesorhizobium sp. M7A.F.Ca.CA.004.04.2.1; assembly: GCF_004022825.1. NCBI lineage: Bacteria > Pseudomonadati > Pseudomonadota > Alphaproteobacteria > Hyphomicrobiales > Phyllobacteriaceae > Mesorhizobium > Mesorhizobium sp. M7A.F.Ca.CA.004.04.2.1. The sequence continues at coordinate 1,754 of NZ_RZPH01000081.1, read as the reverse complement.
CATTGACATCCTTCAGCTTCGGGTGATCCGAATTCATGCCGATATAGACGTAATAGAGCGAGGGTTTCTCCTCGATCTTGGTGTTCTCGGGCGGGCTGCCCTTCAACGTGGCCAGCGAATCGAGGCTGAAATCAGTGAAGTCGATGTCGCCGGCCTGATAGGCGCGCTCAGCGGTCTTGATGTCGCTCATCGGCAGGATATGGATTTCGTCGAAGCCCGGCTTCGGACCCTTCCATTCGGGATTGCGGGTCAACAGGACGAGTTGGTTCGGCTTCCAGTCCGACAGCATGTACGGACCTGAAAAGCAGGGCGGCTTCATGCCGAAATCGCCGCCGTCGGCAACTGCCTTCGTCACCGCTTTTTTCGAGACGATGTGGCCGCAACCATAGGGCAGCGTGATGTTCCAGAGCGGCACGAACGGGGTCTTGAGCACGATGACGCCAGTATGGTCGTCCTCGATGTCGACGCGGTCGAGCGGACCCCAGTCACCCTTGACCGGAGAGTTGTGCTGGATAACGCGCTCAAACGAGAACTTTACGTCCTCAGTTGTCATTTCGCCGAAGTCGCCAGTGAAGTTGATGCCCTTCTTCAGGCGGAAGCGGATGTGCGTCGGATCGATCTGCTCGACGGATTCGGCAGCTTCCAGCTCCCAGCCCCACTCCGAACCCGGCTTGTATCGGGTGAGCTTGGTGTAGATGCAGTTCATGACATCGACATTGTAGGCGTTCTGGTAGAAGCCGGGATCGAGCTTGTCGATGTCCGAATAGGCGCGGGCCTTGAGCACCTTGCCTTCGGCTGCCCATACGGCCTGCGACAGAGGCAGGCCGGAGGCGATGATCCCCGCGCCGAGACCGGCGCCGGCCTGCAGGAAATGCCTGCGGTTCAATGTTATTTCAGTCACGCTCTTTTCAGTCACAGTTGCGTTCCCCTTTCAACCCGAGCGGGCTTCCGGACGACTGCCGGTTCGCTCTTTTTTGGTGCCGCGCCGCCCGACGGGCCACGAGTTCGGACGGTGCATTCTTCAGTTCAGCCGGCTAACCGGTCAATTTCGCTGCCGACGCAGATGTAAGCGATACTAGCGTCAGTTCGCGAATGTCACAGCAGGCGACGCTCTATTGCCTCGGCCCATTTGTGCTCATGGACGAGAGCCTCGCCTTCCCACGCCTGCAAGTTCGCCTCGATGTGGAAATGCGAAGACGTTGCGGTCATGGTGGTCTCGGTCACCGAGTGCATGCGCCAGTCGGCGCGTGAGAATTCGAACTCCCATTTGGCCTCGGCCTTGACCGATCCGAAATCGTCGCTGCGGAAGGAATAGCGTTCGTGGCCGAGCGAGGTGATGGTGAGGTCGTTGTCGACCATGCGATAGGTGCCGGCGCCCTCGCCGATCTCAACGACGGTCGAAGCGTCTGCCAGATTTTCCGTTATCGTCCAACCCTTTTGCGGCTTTGAGATCGTCTCCACCCCGTAAGGGCGGCGCCCCTTCGGGTTCGGCAAAAGGCGCCGGTTCCGGATCTCTGGCGCCTCCGACGCGAACCGGAAGTTCAAGTCGGCAATCCGCCGGGTGGACGGTAAGCGTGACCGGCTCGGGCGAAGGCCATGCGACCGGGAAATAGTTGGTCGAGATGGACAGCCGAATGCGATGGCCGACCCGGAAGCGCTGCGCCACATGCTTGAGCGGCACCGAAGCGCGATAGCGCGTGCCCGTTTCGAGTGGTTCAGGGTTTTCATGCCCGTCGCGATGCGTCAGGTTGAGA
>NZ_RZPH01000820.1:0-2770 GCF_004022825.1 Mesorhizobium sp. M7A.F.Ca.CA.004.04.2.1 | reverse complement strand
ATGATGTCCACGACCGTCATATCCGGGGTCAGCCGGCTGACGTCAAGCGGCAGCGGATCGCCGGCATGCATGCCGACAGGCGTGGCGTTGATCGCCATATGCATGCCGGAAGGCTCGGCCTCTCCGACCTGGATGCGGCATTTCGGGAACGCGCGGCCAACCAGCGCCGCCAGTTTCCCGGCGCGCGCCGTATCGATGTCGGTAAGGCGGATTTCGTCGGCGCCGGCTTCCGCGAGACAATAGGCGAGCGAAGCACCGGCGCCACCGGCACCGACTTGAAGAATGCGGCGGCCGGCGATCTGATGCCCGTTCGCCTTGAGCGCATCGATGAAGCCGACGCCGTCGAAATTGTCGGCATACCAGCTGCCATCCGGCAGCCGTCGCACCGAGTTGGCGCTTTCCACCCGCGCGGCGCGGTCATGCGCGGCGGAGCATTTGTGGTAGACCGCAACCTTGTACGGCACCGAGATGATCACGCCCCTGATATTCTCGGCTGCCGTGATGCCGGCCCAGAAGGTCTCAAAATCCTCCGGGCGGCAGCTCAAGGGCACCATGAGGCTGTCGAGGCCCTTCTGCTCGAAGATCTCGTTGAATATGCCGGGGCTCTTGGCGTGGGCCACGGGATGGGCCAGCATCACGAAGATCTCGGCCTTGCCGGTTCCGCGCATCGGTTTTTACTCCTTTTCTTTTGACAGTTCGTGGCCGCTGAGGATCTCCAGCGCCCGGACGAGAGACGAGTGATCGGCCTCGGCGCCACCTGGATGGGCCGAACAGGCATTCATCAGTTGCTGCGCCATGGCGGTGTTCGGCAGCGCCACGCCAAGGGCGCGGGCACTGTCAAGCGCCAGGTTGAGATCCTTCTGGTGGAGCTTGATGCGAAAGCCTGGGGCGAAGGTCCGGTCGATCATGCGCTGGCCATGCACTTCCAGGACGCGGGAAGCGGCGAAGCCACCCATCAGGGCGCCGCGAACCTTCGCCGGGTCGCACCCGGCCTTGCTGGCGAAGACAAGCGCTTCGGCCACGGCCTCGATGTTGAGCGCGACGATGATCTGGTTGGCGATCTTGCAGGTCTGCCCGGCGCCATTCTGCTCGCCGATCAAAGTGACGTTCTTGCCGAGTGTCTCAAAGATCGGCAGCGCCCGCTCGAACTCGGCGGCCGGGCCGCCGACCATGATGGTGAGGCTTGCCGCCTTGGCGCCGACCTCGCCGCCCGAGACCGGGGCGTCGAGGTAGCCGGCTCCCTTCTCTCGCAGTTTCGCCGCGAACGCCGCCGTGGCGATGGGGCTGATCGAGCTCATGTCGATGACCAGCTTGCCGGCTGACAGTCCTTCCAGGACGCCGTCCTCGCCCAACAGGACGCGTTCGACGTCAGGCGTGTCGGGCAGCATGGTGACGACGATCTCGGACCGCCGTGCCACTTCGGCGGCGGACGCGACGACCGATGCGGTCAGGCCCTGCGGTAGAGGGGAGCGATTGAGAACGGTGACGATCTCATGCCCGGCATCGGCCAGGTGGCGCGCCATCGGTGCTCCCATGACGCCAAGCCCGATGAACCCGATCCTCATTCTCCAGCTCCCATTCGAAAGTCCCTACATCGCATCTTGCAGCGTTTTGTAGCCATATGATATAGGACATCATACAAATTTCAACCAAATGATTGGAGACGATCGCAAGATGCAAGAACGCCTCAACACGCTGAAAGCCGCCACCGCGGCTGGCCGGGCTCACATCGGCATCTGGTGCTCGCTGGCTTCGGCGCTCACCACGGAGATCGTCGCCGGCTCCGGAGCCGATTGGGTTCTGATCGACGGCGAGCACAGCCCCAACCATCTGCGCAGCATCATGGCGCAGCTTCAGGTGATGGGCGGCTTCGACAGCGAGGCTGTCGTCAGGCTGCCCTCCGACGATCCCAATCTGATCAAGCAGGCGCTGGATATCGGCGCACGCAGCCTGATGATCCCCAATGTACGAACCGCCGATCAGGCCCGCGCCATCGTCGCGGCCATGAGCTATGCGCCCGGCGGATTTCGCGGCTTCTCGGTCGGTCACCGCGCCAATGGCTTCGGCCGCATCGCCGGCTACCACGCCAAGGCGCGCGAGCAGCAGCTTCTCGCCGTGCAGATCGAGGATGAATTGGGCGTGGCGAATGCCGCCGAGATCGCGGGGGTCGACGGGGTCGACGTTCTCTTCGTCGGTCCCGGCGATCTTTCCACCAATATGGGCGCGATGGGCAATCCCGGCGCGGCACATGTCCAGGAGGCAATCTCGTCCGTGCGCCAGGCCGCAACGGCGGCAGGCAAGGCAAGCGGCATCCTGGCGCCGGCGAAGGCCGATGCCGACCGCTACCTTGCCGAAGGCTTCACCATGGTTGCCGTCGGTTCGGACCTTGGCCTTCTTGCGCGGGGCTCGGATGCCCTGATCGCTTTGTTCAACCAGTAGCTTGGAGTCGGAGCCATGGCGATCCCGCCTTACAAAGCGCCATCGCGCAACGCCTACGACATCGTCATCGTCGGCGGAGCGGTTGTCGGCTCGTCCACGGCCTACTGGCTGAGCCAGGCGCTGGGCAGCGGTGCCTCGATCCTCGTGGTCGAGCGCGATAGCAGTTACGAGTTTTCATCGACGGCGCTGTCCACCAGCGCGATCCGGCAGCAATATTCCAATCCGATCAATGTGAAGATCAGCCAGTTCGGCATCGAGATCATCCGCACCTTCCAGGAGCGTATGGCACCTTTCTACAAGGACGAACCGGCGCCCGACCTCGGCTTCAAGG
>NZ_RZPH01000819.1:0-2772 GCF_004022825.1 Mesorhizobium sp. M7A.F.Ca.CA.004.04.2.1 | reverse complement strand
CTTCAAGGATCACGACCGGCGAGCTTAAGCGGTAGATTCCGTGCGAACCGGCGAACGGGCCGCCGTGGCTCTCGTACTCGGTTTCAATGGCGAACCCGAGCTTGCGCAGCTTGTGCGTGTAGTCTGACCATCGAGGCCCGGGATGCGTGATTGGTGTACAGCCACTTTGACCGGCTTTGACCAACTCGCGCATTGCCCAAGCTACGCGCCCGTCCAGTCGGATCGGATTTCCATCCGGCTCGACCTTGACGATGATGCTGAATTTGTTCGCGCTCTTAACAGAGTTTGCATTAACGCGACTCGCGTCGACTGCTATGAGGGGCATGTCATTCTTCCTTTTCCGATTTAGGTCCGCGATTGGAGGAGTGATTTTGAGGTAGGAAAGTAGGCGGCTGCTTTGGCGAGGAGACCGCTTACTTTCCGGCTTCATTGGCCGTCGCTCCTTTCGGAAGAGCATCGAGCCAGGCTTGCGCATCATCTTTGCGGATCAGGGTCTTCCGTCCTGCCTTGCGGTAAGGCAAGCGACCGGATTTCAGCTCTTCATAGAGCAACGAGCGACCGACGCCGAAAGCAGCGCAAAATCCCGAAACAGTAAATGCGTTTGGGCTTACTTCCATTTCAGTTCCTTCCTTTGGTTCGCGCCAAACAGACGCGGGTGATTTGTTACGGATTCTAGCGGATTTCGAGTCCCTCTGCACACCCTGGAGAGTGTTATCCCGAGGGATTTTGTACCCCTTTCATTCCAATGACTTAGCTGGTGTTTATCCACAGGTTGCCCACAGAGATGTTCAGCGTTCGTTCCCGTTCGACAGTAAAGCGAACGACATCCGGTAAAACGAGCCGCTGGTTTCTCTGGGGGTAAGGGACAGGAAAAACAGCAGGGCGCAGGCCTCTCTAGGAGAGGCTCTGCAAGCGTGGCACGGCAGAAAGCCGGGCCGGTCCCTCAAAACTGATTTTTTCCGAGTTCAACAGAACGATGTGAATCTCGGCGATTTGCCGCGTTTAGTCAATGGCATGCACGAGCGGATACCAACGTTATCTTACGACACGTAGATTACCCCGAGCCGCAGGCGCATTCAGATAGTTCGCCCAAGCAGACATCAGTTTGCGGCGCTTCTCCAATGCGTCCGACCGACGATAGGCATTCTCGACAGCATCGCCGACCTTGTGGGCAAGAGCAGCTTCCGCGACCTCGCGCGGGAAACTGGTCTCATCCCCGGCCCAATCTCGGAAGGCTGACCGGAAACCATGCGGCGTGTATTGCCCGACTTCCATGCGCCGCATCTGCATCGTCATCGCCATCACCGACAGCGGCATATCAACCGGCCGCTTGCTCTCCCCTGGGAAGACATAGTCCGACACGCGCGCATCGTAGAGCGGCGTCAGGATAGCCAGGGCGGCATCAGTCAGCGGCACCCTATGAAGGACGCCGGCCTTCATGCGATCAGCCGGCACAGTCCAGACCTTCTCGTCCAGATCGAGTTCGGGCCACTTGGCGCCTAACACTTCGCCAGAGCGCGCAGCCGTCAGGATGAGAAAGTCCATCGCCTTCGCCGACATAGCCTCAGACGCCCGCAGGCGCTTCACAAACGCCGGCACGTCCGCGTATGGCATAGCGGCATGGTGGCCGCGTGAAAGCTTCTTGCCCTTAGCCAGGAGGTGTTGCAGGTGACCGCGCCACAAGGCCGGGTTTTCTCCCGATCGATGACCTGCAGCTTTCGCCGCATCCAAGACCCGCTCAATCCGACCGCGCAGCCGTTGCGCCGTTTCCGGCTTCTCGAACCAGATCGGCTTCAGGATCTCCAGAATGTCGGCCGTGTCCACCTCGTCCACAGGCTTCTTGCGGATCGATTTGCAGTAGGCATCGCCGAGGGTCATTTCCCACTGTGCCTTGTGCTTGGCATTGCGCCAGCCCTTGCCGACAGCAGCGATCAGGTCTTCGGCGCATTTCGCGAATGTCGGCTTTTCGGTCTTGGCTTCCGTGTCGATCGGGTCAAGGCCACGGCGCAGGCGGTCCCGGCAGTCGGTGGCGGCAATGCGCGCATCCTTCAAAGATACGGAAGGGTAAGAGCCGAGGCCAACTTCCTTCCACTGACGGCCCTTTCCAGAGCCCTTGAAGTGGACGAAGGTCCAGGACTTGGTGCCTTCCTTCTTCGCCAACAAATAGAGCCCGCCGCCGTCGCTATGCCGCCCTGCCTTCAGGCCTTTGGCGCGGATGGTCGTTTCGGCCAGCAAGTTGAGTGAGCGAACCATTCCCTGCAACTCCGTTCCTAACTTCGATGCACGATGTTAGCGGATTTGACCGGACTACTGCAAACGCAGAACGCCGAAAGGCCAAGGGAATCAACGGGTTTTTGGTATATTAGCGGACGATGGCGGACTTAGGTTTAGAAGACACTTCCTCCGCCAGACGTCGAAGGTCCGTTCCGGAGACATGGGTAGCAGTTTGTACCTAAGACATGATGACAACCGCGTGCTTGACGGGTTGTCGATTGGTTGCAAGGTCCTCTGTTCCAGTCGATATGTCCGAACTGCGAGTCATCGTCTCGATCAGAGCGCCCGGTTGCGTCAGGCTCACTTTGAAGTTCGGATGGATGACTGTTATTTCCTCTCGGGAGCGCTCCGCCGAACATCTCCATGGTCCTTTCAATGAGGCGATAGATAGTCAGGCTGCGCCGGCTGCAGTTGCGGTCAATGGCTGGAGGAAGTGATCGTTGATGACACCGGCCGCCCCTGCATTCAGGCATGGGCGGCCGTCTTGTGGAGCGGGAT
>NZ_RZPH01000818.1:0-2775 GCF_004022825.1 Mesorhizobium sp. M7A.F.Ca.CA.004.04.2.1 | reverse complement strand
GCTCCTGCCTGGCGACGCTCCAGTATTTCAACTCGTCGAGCGGAATGCTTTCGCCTGTCACCGCGCAACGCACGAACGCGCCGGGACTGGTAACCTGGAAGTCGCCATCCAGATAGCGGATGCGGGCTTCCTTGCCGCCGGGGCCTTCGAAACGGTTCATCATGCGGGGACGCCAGGGTTCATGAGGATTTCATCGCCATAAATTCCCGGCGAGGTCAAGCATGCGACAAGCCTGAGACAATGCTGAACGCTTATTGTGAGGCGGAAAAATGGTGTTGGTGGGCCGCAATGGACATTTCCTCCACTCGTCTTCCCGCCTTGCTCAGGGAAGTGATGACGCCGCAGGCCGTGCCCTCGGGGCAGGCCGATCCAGTCATGACGGCACTGGTCAAGGCGCTGGTCCAACCGCCGGCGCCGTCTCTGCTCGCACAACAGACAGCGCCAGCGCTGTTGACTTTGCCGGCCGCGCCAATGGCCGTCAAATCGCAGCAGATCGCATCGGCTGGCATCGTCGATGCCTATCTTGCCCAACTTGAGACGGGCGAAGAGGCGGCGTTGGCAACGATCGCGGCGAGAAAGGCAAAACCCGAAGCCGAAACGCCGCGAGCCTTCTTGCCGCCTCCGACAACGGCCAATGATAATGCTCCTGCCAGGGTTGCGGGGCTGTCATTGCTGTCGCTTATCCCGCCGCAGGCTCCAGTCCCGCGCAACGCTGCCGCTTTGGGTGCATTGGCGGGCAGGCACAGGCCGGCCAATCAATCCCATGGTGCGGCGCCGAACCCTGAGCACTTGCTGGTGAAGGTCGGCTTTGTTTCGATAGTGGCCGGTTTGCTGGGAACCGTGATCCTTGGGTTCGTTCTGTTGTTGCTTCGCTGAGCTTCGAATCGGCTGGTTCTCGATATATGCCCGGCGGAAGGCCTATCGCTCGGCTTCGATGAACGCCTCGATCTTTTCCGGCGCCAGCCCGGCCTCCGCCGCGATGCGGCGGGCGAGGTCGGCGGCTGCGGCGCGCGGCCGGCCGATCGGCCGGTCGAGCCAGTAGGACACCGGATTGAGCGCGGTGCGCTCATCGACGGGGGTGATGCGGCCCGATTGCAATTGATGTCCGGTCAGGGGTGGGCGTGCCAGCGCGATGCCAAGCCCATAGGCGGCGGCGTCGAGCACCAGATTGTAGTCCTCGAAGCGACGGTCCTGCGGGCGCGGGCGATAATCCATGCCTTGCGCGGCAAACCAGGCGCGCCAGGCAGACGCGTCGGAATCGTTGATCAGCGGATATTTGAGCAGCCGGGCAGGGTCGCCGCGGCCGATCTCGCGGGCAAGCTCGGGTGACGCGACGGGGAAGACATGTTCCTCGAAAAGCTGCACCGAGACGCGGCCCGGAATGCCGCCGCGTCCACAGCGGATGGAGAGATCGATGCCCTCATCGGCAAGGTCGGCCTGGCGGATATCGACATCGAGCACGATGCGCAGCTTCGAGGGATTGTTCTCCAGAGCCGCCATGCGAGGCATCAGCCACAGCCCGCTGACCGAGGGGATCGAGGTCAGCCGCACCACCGCCGTGCCACGCGGCTCGACCCAGCGGTCGGAATGGGTCGATATCAGCGCAAAGGCTTCCGCCGTGCGCAGATGCAGCCGGTTGCCCTCGATCGTCAGCGAGACGCCGCGCGCCCCACGGTCGAAGACTTTCAATCCCAGCCAGTCCTCGAGCTTGGCGATCTGCCGGCTGACGGCGCCATGGGTGATGTTGAGCTTTTCGGCGGCCGCCGAAAAGCTGCCTGTCCGCGCCGCCGCATCGAAGGCGCGCAGTGTTTCGAGCGGTACCATTGTGTCCGAGTTGTGATCCATAGTCACAGGTGATCCTCGATTTGGTCGTTTGTCAACTGGCCTGGAATGGCGTTTTCTGCCTTTCAGGACCGAAGAATGCGAGGGCAGTGAGATGAATGCAATGACGGGCACGTTGAATTCGACACAGCGGATGGACACCACGGCAGCCATTGCTGTCGCGCTGACGGTGGTTGGTTGGGCCTCCGCCTTTCCGGCGATCCGCGCCGGTCTCGCTGCCTTCGGACCGCTGGAACTCGGCGCGTTGCGCTTTGCCATCGCCGCGGTGCCGGCGGCGATCTTCCTGGCCATCAAGCGCCCGGCGCTGCCAAGGCTCGACGAAGTGTGGCGCCTGGTCTTTGGCGGCGCCATCTTCGTCGCGCTCTACACCGTCATGCTCAATTTCGGCGAACTGACCGTCTCTGCCGGTGCCGCCGGCTTCATCATCAATGTCAGCCCGATCTTCACCGCCATCATGGCGATGGTCCTGCTGGGCGAGCGCTTTTCGGGCATGGCCTGGGCCGGTACGGTGATTTCCTTCGCCGGCATTGGCGTCATCGCCATGGCCGACGAGAATGGACTGTCTTTTAACACCGGTGCTCTTCTGGTGCTTGGTTCGGCCTTGTGCTCGGCCGTCAACACCATCGTCCAGAAGCCGCTGTTTGCCCGCCATCATCCGTTGACCATCTCCGCTTCGAACATGGTGCTCGGCGCACTATGCCTGGCACCCTTCCTGCCGTCGGCCTTTTCGCAGGCGGCGGTTGCCGACGCAGCAGGCCTCGGCGCCGTCATCTTTCTTGGCATCGTGCCCAGCCTGATCGCCTATGCCGCCTGGGCGACCGCGCTGTCGCGTCTGCCCGCCGCACGTGCCTCCAACTTCCTCTATCTGGTCTCGCCGATGTCCGCGCTGATCGGCTTCTTCTGGCTGGGCGAAGTTCCGACGCTGCTCGGCAT
>NZ_RZPH01000817.1:0-2780 GCF_004022825.1 Mesorhizobium sp. M7A.F.Ca.CA.004.04.2.1 | reverse complement strand
GGCGGTCAGCCAGATGGACGGCAGCTCGGGGTGGAAGCCAAGGCTTTTCAACGTCGAGATGAACGAGACGATGAAGGTCATCAACAGCGACAGCACCAGCGGGCTGAGAACAGCGGCATAGCGCGCAGGCAGTTTCCTGCGCTGATATCTTGCATTCATTTCGGGTGTTCCCTGAAAGTGTCCGGTCCGTCGCATTGGCATCCATTCGCCGTGGCCGGCAAAATTGCCCGGAAGACCGGGTTGGGATGCGTTGCTTGACGTCAGACGCTTACGGAGCAGCCGAGGCGCTCGCCGGCCTTCTAGCGGCACGTTCCAGTGAAAGCAAGCCTCTGGCGCCGCATTCAGATACATCGTAAGATATATCTTGACTCCATCGATTGGCTTGCCTAATTAAGATATATCGTAAGATACAACTCAAGGAGCAATCAATGCACAAACATTTTGGGAACAATCATTTCGGCGAACGCATGTTCATGCACATGGCCGGCAAATTTGGTGGCAGAGGGGGCGGCGGTTTTGGCCCGTTCGGGCAGGGCGGTCGCGGTGGCGGGCGCGGCGGCCCGGGCGACATGTTCCGCGCCGGGCGCATGCTGGCCGACGGCGACCTCAAGCTGATCACGTTGTCGCTGCTGGCCGAGGCGCCGCGCCACGGTTACGACATCATCAAGGCCCTGGAAGAGCGCACCAGCGGCATTTACAGCCCGAGCCCGGGCGTGGTCTACCCGACGCTGACCTTCCTGGAAGAGGCCGGCTATGCCGCCTCCGCCGCCGACGGCAACAAGAAGGTGTTTTCGATCACCGAAGCTGGCCAGGCGCATCTCGCCGACAACCGCGAGATGATCGATGGCGTGCTCGACCATCTAGAGCGCTTCGGCCGCAAAATGGCCAAGGCGCGCGACTGGTTCGGCTGGAACGACGAGAGTGAAGAGGGCGGGCGTCGTGGCGGCCGGGGTAGCCGCGGGGATCGTTCGGAAGCGCGCGACGAATTCCGCGCAGTCCGCCACCGACTGCGCGCGGCTCTGGGTGACTTCGTCGACGCCCCGGCCGACAAGCAGGCCGAGGCGATCGCCATCCTCGAAGCCGCCGCCGAGGCGCTGGAAGCGCTGTCGCGCAAGTAAGCTCGTCCAGCCGACCGGACGCAGCCCTTGCCCGCTGGGCCAAGGACCGATAGTGAAATTCATCCCGCGTCACTCTACATGGTGCGGGATGAATGCTGTTGGAGGAAGCCCGATGTCTTTTCTGAAGCGTCTTTTCGGCGGTGGCGCCAGCGGAGCCGAAACGGCTGGACCAACAAGTGCAGCGCCAGCTAAGCAGGTCGAGCACAAGGGCTTCCTGATCAGCGCCACGCCCTACAAGGCGGATGGCCAATACCAGACGTGCGGCGTCGTCTCCAAGGAGATCGACGGTGTGGTGAAGGAACACAAATTCATCCGTGCCGACCGTTTCGCCGGGCTCGACGACGCCGTCGACATCTCGATCAAGAAGGGCATCCAACTGGTCGACGAGCAGGGCGACCGGATTTTTGGGTAGATCACCGCCACAGGTCCATGCGGGCCTTTGCGCCACGATGGACCTCTCGGTCCGGGTTGACCTACGACCGCCGGCGGATCAACTCGTCCTGGCGGGATCGATCGTCATCAGGCGGGCCCTGGCCTCGATCAGATGCCTTCTCGCGGCCCTTATCCGGCCGCACAATGCCAGATTAAGAGCGACGCCGCCTTCCTCGTCCAGCAAGTCATTCGCGCGCTTCAGAGAGTGCTCAGCTCTCCTTATGCGCAGTCTGGCGTTGGCCGCTTCGATGCTGTGAATTTCAATCATTGTGCCGCGTCCTTTGCGGTTCCGGTCCCTTCACGGATTAAACCGCCGCTGATCATATTGGTTCCGGTGCTGTGACCATTCTGCGGCCGCCGCTATTTCGTTGTGGTGTTGAATTCACGGTTCGCCGCATAATCGATAACGAAGGTGCCCTCGGGAGCGCGAACGCCCTGCTTCACATTCGATATAGTCACCGTTGTGGTAAGTCCCTTCTCGTCGGTGAGGCTCCATCTGCGCAGATCGAGCGATTTTCTGTCGAACACCATGGAGATGTTCGAATTGCCGAAAGCCGATCTGTCGGCCAGCTTGACGGTAACTTGGGCGCCGTCGTCTCTGATGCTCTTGAGGCGACTGCCGGAGAAGTCGACCTTGTTGTCGAGCAGCAGCTTCAGCGGCGTCTTCGAGAGAGCATAGAGCCGCGATGTCTTCAGTTTCCTGTTGTAAACCACCAGGGATTTACCATCCGCAATCACGCTGATCCCAGATTGGCCAGCATAATTGAACCGGATCTTGCCCGGGCGTTGGAGAAAAAACCTGCCATGTTTTCTTTCCGCCTTCGGGCCCGACTGCACGAAATCCCCTGACATAGATTTCACCGATGAGAAGTGATCGGCAATCGTCTTCGCATCAACCGGCGCGGCCGAAATCGCAATCGTGGACGCGATATTCAACGCGGCAGCGCCAACAGCGGCAAACAAGAAACCCGGCAACTTTTTGATCCGATAGGCCATTCGATTAACCCCCAAGCAGACGCGTGATCGAAGGAGATCACGCGTCTTGAGATCAGTAACCGTCCGGGCACCGTGCGACGTAAACCCGGCCGTACCGATCGCGATATCTGCACTGGCCGGCTTCGCTGGCGTGGCCGATGACCGCCCCGGCTATCGCTCCGACCGCACCGCCGACAACCGCTCCTTCCACAGGGTCTCCGGCCACCGCGGCGCCTACGGCCGCGCCACCCAAGC
>NZ_RZPH01000816.1:0-2781 GCF_004022825.1 Mesorhizobium sp. M7A.F.Ca.CA.004.04.2.1 | reverse complement strand
GCGCTGGATGGGCGATCTGGAACGACCCCAGCCGGTGCGCGAGCCAGTTCGAGGCGAATGTCAGCACCGTCGTGACGCACAGCAAGCCGTCGGCCCCGCCACGCGCCGCGGCATAGGCCTGACCGAGAATGGCAAAGGCCTCGCTGACCGCCGGCGCGAGGCGCTGTCCAGCCTCGGTGAGTGCGATCTGGCGTGGTCGTCGCAGGAACAGCGGCGCGCCGACCCGTTCCTCCAGCACCTTGATCTGATAGCTGACCGCCGCTTGCGTCATGGCAAGTTCACTGGCGGCCTTGGTGAAGGAAAGATGCCGCGCCACCGCTTCGAACACCCGGATCGCCTGCAGCGGCGGAAGCTGTGCAACCTGCCGAGAGCTGAGGTCCGGCATAAAGCCTCCTTATGGGTCCTTATCGACGTTCGATTGGCAAAGACTGCCGTCAAGACCGACATTCCTAGTCAACCCGTCATTCGGGTTCCGGATAGCGAAGGTTGACGATCATGACCATGGCGCAGCAAAAATGCACTCCCGCACCGGATCACCGCTGGTTTTCGTGGCTGACGGATGGATTCGGCTGGTTCGCGGCCAAAAGACGAGCACATCTCGACATCAGGGACCTGTCGCCGCATCTGCAGCGCGATCTCGGTTTTCTCGATGGCAATGACCCTTTCGGGCGGCACAGCTAGCGCGGTTGGTTTTATCGCAAATCAGTTGTGGTTCCGGTCAGATGTTGGCCAGCAGGGCGGCGGCGGTCCGTTCATCGGTGATGAGGCCGTTGATCAGCCGCCGGTTCGCGGCCGCCAGGATGCCTGGCAGCTTTCGTTCGCCCATGGCCAGTGCGATGACCAGTGATTTCTCGCGTGACGGAAGCGACGCCGACGACACCCGGTCGTTGGTGATGCCCTCGATCATGCGGCCCTCCCTATCGAACACCCAGCCGACGATCTCGGCGATGCCGCCGGCCTTCTGCAGCGCCTTCAATTCGCTCTCCGAAATGAAGCCGTCTTCGTAGAGCGGCGCCTTGGGGCCGAGATCGCCGATGCCGATGAAGGTGACGTCGGCCTCGGCGGCAAGCGCAAGCGTCGGCTGGATCATCGGCTGGTTGAGCAGCATCTCGCGCTCCTCCGGCGACGAGGCGATGACCGGCAGCGGCATCGGGAAGGAGCGCGCCTTGACCCTGTCGGCCATGGTGAAGATGACGTTGTAGAAGGCTGCCGAGCCGTCCGGCGAGATGTTGCCGGTCAACGACACCACCTTGTGCTGCGGGCATTCCATCGGCGGCAACTGCTCGATCGCCGCCTTCAGCGTGCGCCCGGTGCCGATCGCCATGACGATCGGGGTCGGTGACCGCAGCCGCCGCTCGATCTCGGCGGCAGCCGCTTCGGCGATGCCGATCGTGGTCGAGGACGAATTGGGGTCGCTCGGCACCACCTCGACCAGATCGAGCGCAAAGCGCGATCTCAGCCGTGCCGCCAGATCGAGGCAGTTGGCGATCGGATGGTCGACGCGAACCTTGATCAAGCCCTCCGACACCGCCAGCGATACCAGCCGCTGCGCCGTTTGCCGCGAAATGCCGAGCGTCGAAGCGATCTGGTCCTGTGTGTTGCCGGCAACATAATAAAGCCAGCCGGCGCGCGCCGCATCGTCCAGCCTGTTGCTGCCACCATCCTGCCGGCTATTCAAAGTCCTGCCTCCCGAGACCGCCGGTCATGAGAGCGGCCCATGCCCACTTTCGCAGGGAACGGCCTGCTGCGCAATTGTCAATCTCGGGAGCAATTGCTTGCTGTCGATCGGCGTAGGCACGGCCCAGTTTTTTGCCTGTGTCGCCAAAGAGACTTGGCCGCGGTCCCGGCAGGCGGCAGGTTCTTGTGCTCCGAAGGTTTATCTCCCGGCTCAAACCCTTTAAGGGATGGCAAAAAGGAGCCTCACATGATGCCGAAAGCGGTTTTCTGGGACATGGACGGCACGCTGGTCGACAGCGAACCGCTGCACGAAGCAGCCCTGATGGCGGCGATGCGCAATGTCGGCCTTGTCCCGCCGGACGATCTGCATGAGCGCGTGCTCGGTGTCGCCGCCTGGCCGGTCTACGAGATGATGCGCGACGAGTTCGGCCTGGACCTGCCTTTCGACGACTGGATCGTGCGCAAATACGAGCATTATCTGCCGTTGGTCGAGGGGCTGAAGCCGCGCCCGGGCGCGATCGAGATATTCAACGAGCTGCGTGCAAGAGGCATCCAGCAGGCCGTGGTCTCGAATTCGGACCGGATGATCGTCGACGCCAATCTGAGCATGGTCGGCCTGATCTACCCCGGCATGAAGACGATCAGCCGCAACGATGTGCGCGAAGGCAAGCCGCATGCCGAGCCGTTCCTGCGCGCCGCCTATCTGGCCGATGTCGACCCTACGCACGCCGTGGCGATCGACGACAGCTGGCCGGGCGCCATGGCGGGACTGGCGGCGGGCATGAAAACGATCTTCTGGCCGGAAAAGCCGATGGAAGGCCCGCCCGGCGCCGTCGTCATCAACAGCGCCGAGGAATTGCGGACTGAACTGGGGCTTTAAGCTTGGGGAAAGTGGGTGGCTCTTCCTGCGACGTCGATGATTGGCGAAACCGGCGAATAAGAGCGTCCTTCTCCCCGTCACTATACGGGGAGAAGTGCCCGGCAGGGCGATGAGGGGCGGCGCCGCGATTGACAATGAAGGCGCTTTCCATGGCGTATTGAGATCACGGTCAGGCCGAGTTTTGGTTCGTCCCACACTTTCGGGGCTTGCGCCGCCCCTCATCC
>NZ_RZPH01000815.1:0-2783 GCF_004022825.1 Mesorhizobium sp. M7A.F.Ca.CA.004.04.2.1 | reverse complement strand
GGGTGTGTTCTACGTGCATATCGGGCTTGAGCGCTGTTTTGCCGACATTGCCTGGTGGCAGCCGGAACCGGCGCTGCTGCTGGCGATGCGCAAAGCCATCGCGACAAAGCCGGACAATTTTCGCGGCCTGGTGGCGGCGTTGAAGAAGAACCGGCTTGAACTCGAGACCGAAGGCCGTATGAAGCGTACGCCATGCGGCTTCGAGGAAATCAGTGATCCCGATCTGGTCGCCGCCATCCGCCACCGGCATTTCTATGTCCAGCATGTCATCGATCCGGCGGGAATCCATACGGCTGATCTGGTCGACGAACTCGTCGATTTCACCTTGCGCGCCAAGCCGCTGCTCGACTGGGGCAGGGCGATCGAGGGCAAGGGTTCGCTTGACTAGCCTCCGGCTCCGGTAACCCGACGATCATTTCCGCTGATCGTTTGGCTCAAGCGAATTCGTGTGACAAGGCAGGCAGCGCTTCCTACATCAGGCCCTGATCAAGGAGAGGCCATGTCGGCGCAAGCAATTTCCGAGAGCGGCGATAGAAGCGATTTCTGGCAGGGCGTGCGGCTGTCGATGCCTGTCGTGGTGGCGTCGGCGCCGTTTGCGGTGCTGTTCGGCGCGCTCGCCGTCGACAATGGCTTCTCGGTCCTGGAAGCCTTCCTGATGAGCGCGCTGGTCTATGGCGGCGCCAGCCAGATGGTCGGCATCCAGCTGTTCGGCCAGCATGTGGCGCCGTGGCTGATCGTGCTGTCGATCTTCGCCGTCAATTTCCGCCACGTGCTCTATTCCGCAGGCATCGGCCGGCGCATCGCGCACTGGCCTGTCATCCAGCAGGCACTTGGTTATTTCATCCTCACCGATCCGCAATTCGCGGTAGCCGAAGCGCGGGCGCAATCGGGCCAGACGGTCGGCTTTGCCTGGTATCTGGGACTTGGCCTGCCGGTCTATCTGTTCTGGATCGTCGAGAGCGCGCTTGGCGCGATGTTCGGCAAGCTGATCCCCGACACGCATGTGCTCGGCATCGATTTCCTGCTGCCGATCTATTTCCTCGGTCTCGTGCTGGGCTTCCGCAAGCGGCCGCTGTGGCTACCGGTGGTCATCGCCAGCGCCGCCGCCTCGATCATCGCCTATAAGACCGTGGGCTCGCCCTGGCATGTCTCGATCGGCGCTGTTGCCGGTGTGCTGCTGGCGGTCATCCTGCCTCCCCATCACAGCGGCGTAAAGGCGCGGCCATGAGCACGACCTTCTGGATCATCATCGCCGGCGCGGTCGCCACCTATCTGACGCGCATCGGCGGGCATCTGGTCATCTCCCGCTTCGAAACAATCCATCCGCGCGTCGAGGCTGGTCTCAACGCCGTGCCGGCGGCGGTGCTGACGACGCTGGTGGCGCCGGAACTGTTGAATGCCGGGCCGGCGGAATGGGCCGCACTGGTGGTCACCGCCGTGGTTTCGCTGCGCGGTGGGTTGATGGCGATGTTTCTGGCCGGCGCGGCCGTTCTGATTTTGGCGCGGCAATTTGTGGGCTAGGGTCTGGGCGCGATCGACTTGAACCGTTAGCGCTGCCCCTCATCTGCCTGCCGGCATCTTCTCCCCGTATAGGGACGGGGAGAAGGGATTTGTCTCAACCTCGGCGCTTTTCTGCAACGTTGGTGGTTGGCGAAATCGTCGATGACGGCATCCTTCTCCCCGTCACTATACGGGGAGAAGTGCCCGGCAGGGCGATGAGGGGCGGCGCCGACCTTCCAAGACTGATTTCAAATCTTCGCGTCGTGCGGCAGCGGGGCGGTGGCCTTTTCCAGCCAGGCCAGCGTTTCGCCGTCGAGCATCGGGCCGATCTCGGCCAGCACGCGCGCATGGTACGAGTCCAGCCAGTGCAACTCGTCGCGCGTCAGGAGGTCCGACTGCACCAGCCTGGTATCGATCGGCGCCAGCGTCAGCGTCTCGAAGCCGTGCATGGCGATGTCTCCGCCCTCGATCTCTTGCGCCGGTGTCACCAGGATCAGGTTCTCGATGCGGATGCCGTAGGCGCCTTCCTTGTAGTAGCCCGGCTCGTTGGACAGCATCATGCCTTCGAGCAGCTTTTCGGTGCCGGTGCGGGCGATACGCTGCGGCCCTTCATGCACCGCCAGATATGAGCCGACGCCATGGCCGGTGCCGTGGGCGAAGTCGCAGCCGTGCTTCCACAGCGCCATGCGCGCGACGGCATCGATTTCCGAACCGCGCGTGCCGGCGGGAAAGCGCAGCGTGGAAATGCCGATCATGCCTTTCAGCACCAGGGTGAAGCGTTCGCGCATCTCCTGCGTCGGCTGGCCGATAGGCACGGTGCGCGTGATGTCGGTGGTGCCGTCCTGATACTGCGCACCGGAGTCGAGCAGGAACAACTCGCCGGCCTGCAGCTTGCGGCTGGTGGCGCGCGACACGCGGTAATGCATGATGGCGCCGTTCGGACCGGCGCCCGAAATGGTGTCGAAGGAGACATCGCGCAGCGGCATCTGCGTTTCCTCGCCGGTCTGCCGTCGCGTCTCCTCCAGCCGGGTGACCACCGATATCTCATCGAGCGATCCGGGTTTTTGCCGCTCCAGCCAGCACAGAAGCTTCGCCACGGCCGCACCGTCACGCCGATGCGCGGCGCGCGAGCCGTTGATCTCGGCCTGGTTCTGGGTGGCGCGCGGGATGCGGGCGGGGTCTGCTGCTGCAACGACGGCGCCGCCATTGGCCTCGACCAGCATGCGCAGCCGGTCGGCCGCCAGCACCGGGTCGAGCGCGATTTTCGCGCCACTCTTGGCAAG
>NZ_RZPH01000814.1:0-2785 GCF_004022825.1 Mesorhizobium sp. M7A.F.Ca.CA.004.04.2.1 | reverse complement strand
GTCGCGGTCAGGATATTCGTCCTGTCGCCCGCGGGAATTATGCGCTGCGTCTCAGTCGGTCGGGCCTTTGGGCTTCGTCTCGGAACGTAGCTCCGTTGAGGAGACAACCGGTGAGAGATCACGTCGAGCAGATGCAGGCACTCAGTCAATTCTTGCCGGGCCGATTTTCCTTGGATGCTTCCAAGTCCAGCTGGGCGCGACTGGCGTGAAGCAAGGCCGCGATCAAATTTTGGTCGGCTGACTTTTTGCCGGTGTATAGGCACACAAGCTCGCGGGCCTGGACCGTCGAATCGGATTCCGGGCTCTCCCTGATGGCTGACGTAAGAGCCCGGGAGAGTATGTCGAAATCCAACAACGAAATACCCGGTCGGCTTCCTTTCATGGCCAAATCCATCCTGTTGGTCTGCAGGCAATACTCGAAAGGTCAATGATGACGAGAATCGGCATCACCCCCATTCCTTCACGTGCTCGACTTCAGAAGCTCCCGGGACATCTCGCCGAGCCCGGCGGCGGCGTGGATAACCGCGGTGCAGCGCCACCGCAATTACAAAGGTTAATTCGGCTACGCGCATCGAGGATCAGATGGTTTGGGACCGAGTGTTCGCAAATCACAGCTATAAATCAAATCTTCAGGGTAAGTTGACATGATTGCCCACCGCCGACCGCCTATGGCTTGGATAGATGTTCAGGAGAAAGCAGCGTAAGGCCTATCGACTTGTCAGATCTGATGCCCCCCGATGTGCAGGATGATCCTGCCCTAGCCGCTGAGGTCGACCGGCTTCTGGCGCGCCGTACGCGCGAAATCAGCCTGCGTGGCGAGATCGAACGCCTATTTCGAGTACGTGTCTGGTCGCAAACGGCCAAAATCATCCGCGCGTGGATGATCTGGGTGGCATTTTTGGATGTGCTGACGTTGGCACTGAACGCGGCGTTGCTTCCATGGGTCGTAGCGCAGTCCATGCTCCTGCCCGGCGCCATCATCCCGCCCGTGGCGTTGGCCGTCGTCCTTGTTTGGCGTAAACCGCAGGCGCCTTGGCTCCAAGGAACCTCGCTGATCGCAGGCATGTTCCTTATCTTGTTGTCAGTCGCATTGGTCGGAGCAAGCGCTGGTGGCGAGTTCTACGAACGGCAATTGAACGTCATGTTGTTCGTGGCCATTACAGCCATCATAATCTTCGGGATCCCCCTGGCCTGGACGATGACTATCGCTGCGCTGGCGCTCGGACTTTATCTCATGCTTCAACTGCAGAACCCGGCCATCGCGCATGGGAGTGCAGTGGCTGGGACGCTGTTCTTCGCCAGCGGTATCTTTGCAACGGTGGCCGCGCGGCGCATCATGACAATTCTCGCTCAAAAGACTTTCCTGTTTGAGCTTCGCGACCGACGCAGGGTCGCCGAACTGGCGAAAGCCAATGATCGACTGGTACTCCTGGCGAGGACCGATCCACTCACCGGCATCTCCAACCGTCGCTGGATGACGGAAACACTCGAGCACCTATGGGGAAGTGATAAACGTTGCCTTGCCGGTGCCGCGATGCTGATGTGCGACATTGATAACTTCAAGAAGCTAAACGACCACCTCGGCCATGCGGAGGGAGATCGGTGTTTGGTAAAGGTCGCAACTATCTTGAAGGAAAACGTCAGGCGTGATCGCGATCACGTTGCCCGTTATGGCGGCGAAGAATTCCTCGTGCTCCTGCCCGGGGTGAACGAGGAAGAGGCCGCCGCTGTGGCTGAACGAATGCGTAAGAGCGTCGAGGCTGCCGCTTTGCCCAACCCTGGATCCCGCGTGTCGCGCTGGGTCACTCTGAGCATTGGAGTTGCCGTTCAGACCGCTGAGGCGATCTCGCCGGAGCAGTTACAGCAACGGGCGGATGCCGCACTTTACCTGGCCAAGCAGACCGGCCGCAACAGGGTGCTGCTTCACAGACCGGAGTTATCCGCGCGCAAACATATTCGGCCGGGCAGCCTTGGGGCATAGGCGTGGCCCGAGATCTGCTCTTCTGAATCGCGGGGTTCCCGTGCGTCGATGATAACAGGTTAGTTCAGGGACTTTGGTCCACCGAGACGACCCAAGGGTTCCCCTGTATCTCCACATCGCGCCCGGCAGACCACGATTTTCGAGAATAATCCCCTGAAACGAGTTTCCGGGTTGTTGCGAACACCCATAGCCGATTCCCGCTGCGTGGATGGTCCAGTAGGAGTTCCACCAAGTGGCCTCAGTGATGGGCGATCATCTGGATGATTTGCCGAGTCTTCGCAAATGCCGAGCGCATGGGCTCCGTCGATTTCTGCGCCCTGCGCCCTATGTTGCGCGCGTTTGGCCAGGTGAATGGCGCCATTACGCAGCCTCTGATCTTGCGCAAGGGAATCTTGCAACAGCCCTCATTAGATCGGTTGCAAGTGCTCCATGAAATCTCCATCTAGTTGGGTTGTAGTCAGAACGCGGTCAAACGATGACACGGCAAGAAGTTCTCTCCGTCATTGGATTAGCCGACGATATTACAGTTGCGGAGATCATCGCAACGGGTGCGTCGATCGAGGAATTGAGCGAGGCGTGGGCGTGGGCTTTTGCTGACGACGCGTTAATGGGACAGGGGCGCCCACTTCCGGGAACACGAGGGGCCGCGCTTATTGACTTGCTTAAGCCCGACGAGGACGACCCGGCTGAACCGGGCACCCGTCTGGAATAGATCAGCAATGGAATGTGCAATTCGGCCCTGTCATCCACGGCAGCGTTGCAGGCACTTTCTCAATGAAGCCGACCTTTGGGCCCGGTTCAGTT
>NZ_RZPH01000813.1:0-2786 GCF_004022825.1 Mesorhizobium sp. M7A.F.Ca.CA.004.04.2.1 | reverse complement strand
TCGTTGACACGCAGCGAATGGCTGAAGCGCGCCGACGAGGTGTCGTTGATGGTGGCGGTCGAGTGCGCGGCGGTGGCGCGCGCCAGCGGCCGGAATTCAGCCGCGCCATAGGTGTCGATGCCGGCATTGACGATGTAGTGCTGGCGGCCGGACGACAGTTCGAAGGCAAGGCAGCTGGCGTGTGCGGCGTTGGACACATCGACCGGCGGCGGCGGGCCGGTGTCGGCGATGACCGTGGTGCCGCCCATCGACAGGCGCTCATAGCCGGAATGCGGCGCATGCAGCAGCGGCGCGCCGGCGGTGTCGTCGTGGCGCAGAATGGTGGCGATGCGGTCGTGGATGGTGGCGCCCATGCCGTTGAAGCGGGCGAGGCTGCCATCCTGATGGCGAAAGAAGCGCAGCGCCGGCAGCATGCGGTCGATGGCGCCGATCAGCGCCTGCGGCGGCGTTTCCGCCTGGTTGGCATAGGTCTGGCGCAGCGGCAGAAGGTCGGCGAGGATTTCCAGGACAACCATCGGATTGCGCGAAATATGCCCGCCATCGGCGAGGATCTGGCGGTCGAGTTCCTCGGCAAGATTGCGGGTCGCGCCACGCAGGGCCGAGGCCGGCGCCGGCAGGGACAAGGCAGCGAAGGCGAGCGCGATGCGGGCCCGCAGCCTGTCCTTGCCGTCGGGCATTTCGCGCGCCATCGACCTGAGGTAGCGGATCTGGATGGCTACCGATTTCAGGAAGGCGCGGTAGAAAGGGAACTCGGCGCCCTGCAATACGACCGAGGAGTGCTGCAACCAGGCGATGATGCGCTTGGCCGTCGTGCCGGGCTCCCAGGCGATGCCGGAAATATGGCTGCCATGCATGGTGATCCAATCGGAGACCAGGGCGCGGGCATTGGCGGCGGCAAGCTCGGTGCCGGCGGCGCGCATATGGCGCAGCCAGCGAAAGCCGTGCAGCGTCTTCTGCCAGCCGTGATTGGGCACGCTGATCTGGAAAGGCGACTTGCCGCCGGTCTCGACGAGATGCCCCGACAGGGGATAGCGGCCGTAATAGATCTCGAGTGCGATCTGCGGGTCGGCGAGGCGCAGGTCCGGCGGCGCGATCAGCACACGTTCCGGCGTGCGGCCGGAATAGCGCCAGCGATAGACAGGCCCGGCGCGCAGGCGCCGGCGCGTTTTGCGCCAGAACTCCTTCGCGACAAGCGTCCACAGACGCGTCGTGCTGCTGGCAGCAAGTGCCAAAACCCCTCCTGATCGTCCTCTACCCCGGCGCCGAGTCTACATGATTGCACGATTCGTGCGAAGGCGAATTCCACGACCCCACGCCGGTTCACCTGGCTTTGCCCCCGATCCTACCCCAAAAAGTCAGTAAATCCGGGCAATTCAATCGCTAGCCGGCTCGCCGCATGCGAGCGGCGAAGAAGCCGTCGAGGCCCGAGCGCTCCGGCACGCCGAGCTCCAGGTCGGCGGGCGTGGTGCGCAGCGTGCCTTGCGGCGTCAGGAACGAATCGATGCCGGCGATCTCGCCTTGCCGCAGCGGATCGTTGGCGACTTCAGGCGTGCCGGCCAGAAAGGCGTGATAGAGATCCTCGCCTTCGAGCGGATCGAGCGAACAGTTGGAAAAGACGATCCTGCCGCCGGGCTTCACCAGCGTGACGGCGCGGGCGAGCAGCCTGCGTTGCAGGTCGGCCAGTTTTTCGACATCAGCCGAAGTCTTGGTCCATGGCACGTCGGGGTGCCGCCGCACCGTGCCGGTCGACGAGCAGGGTGCGTCGAGGAGAACAGCGTCGAACAGTTCTTCTGGCTCATACTTGAGCAGGTCGGCCTGAACGATTTCGGCGGACAGGCCGAGACGCTCGAGATTCTGCGTCAGCCGCACGAGCCGGTTTTTCGAGGTGTCGACGGCGGTGACCTTCGCGCCGGCAACGATCAGCTGCGCCGTCTTGCCGCCGGGCGCGGCGCAGAGATCGGCAACCCGCAATCCCGCGACATCGCCGAACAGCCGGGCCGGCAGGCTGGCCGCGGCGTCCTGGACCCACCAGGCGCCCTCGGCAAAGCCAGGCAATTCAGTGACAGGACCGACAAGATTCTCGACCCGCACCGTGCCGGTCGGCAGGACGATGCCGCCGAGTTTTTCGGCCCAGAGACCGGGATCGGCCTTGACCGAGAAGTCGACCGGCGCCTCAACGCGATGCGCTTCGAGGATCTGTCTGGCCTTCTCGTTGCCGTAGGTGGTCTTCAGCCGATCGGAAAACCACTTTGGCGCTTCGTCGGTGGCGGCAAGGGCGGCAGGCAATTCCGTTTCCTTGGCACGTGCCAGTGTGCGCAGAACGCCATTGACGAGGCCGGAGAAGCGCACCGTGCGCGGATCGGACTTGGCATGGGTCACCGCAATGTCGACGGCGGCGCTGTCGGGAATATCGAGGAACAGGATCTGGGCTGCGGCGACATGCAATATGTGCGACAAAGCGGTGGCGTTGGGCGGCAGCGGCTTTTCCAGGCGCCGCGCCAGCAGCCCTGATATGGTCATGCGATAGCGCAGCGCGGTGACCAGGATGGCGCGGACAAGGCCGCGATCGCGCATGTCGAGCGCCTTGTATTGCGGGTGGCCGTTTTCGTGATCGGTCAGCCCATCAAGCGGCGTCCTGGCGTCGATGACGGCGGCAAGCAGGCGCGCCGCCGCCTTGCGTGCGGCGAGACCGGCAACGAAGTCGCCGCCGTCCCTGTGTTCCTGATCACTTGAAACTGTGCGTCGTGGTCCTCTGTCCGCCACGCTCACGACCACCGGCCCTTGGG
>NZ_RZPH01000812.1:0-2789 GCF_004022825.1 Mesorhizobium sp. M7A.F.Ca.CA.004.04.2.1 | reverse complement strand
TTCCCAGACCCATCCCCGCGATCAGGCAGCCGGGCAGCATCGTCAGCCAGTCCGGTTGCGCGGCGGCGCTGCCGAATTTCATCAGGATGAACCCGACGCCGATGATGACGAGGCCCGCCGGAATGATGATGCCGGGCCGATAACGCAGCGAAAAGCGCTCTGCCAACGGCGGCAGCACAAGCGTCGGCAGCGTGTAGGCAAGCAGGGCAAGGCCGGTGGAGACGGTGTCATAGCCGAGCCCGGCGTGGAACCAGATCGGCAGGTAGATCATGAAAGGCCAATAGCTGAGGTTCATCGCGGCAGAGCCGACGATGGCGCCCGAAAAGGGCCGGATTCGGAAGACCGAGAAATCGAACATCGGCCGCTGGCTGACCTTCTCGGCAATGAGGAAGGCGATGAAGCTCACTATCGAGATACCGAGGATCGCCAGCGCGGCAGGGCTGGAGAAACCCAGATCCGGCCCCTGGATGATGTAGAAAACGAGGCAGAAAACCGACGGCGACAGCGTCAGGATGCCTGCTACGTCGAGCTTGCCCGCCTGTGGATCCTTCGATTCGTGGACGCCCATCAGAGCGAGGGCGAACGCCAGCGCCGCAACCGGCACGTGGACAAGAAACACCCATTGCCAGCTCGAGACCGCGACGATGCCGCCGCCGATGATGGGGCCGAAGCCGAGGCCGGTGCCGAAGATGACGCCCCACCAGCCCCATGCGACGGCGCGTTCGCGCCCTTCCCGGAATTCATGCGACAGCACGGCAAGCTGGCAGATCAGCATCGCACCGCCGCTCAGGCCCTGCAGAAACCGGGCGACGATGAGCGTGGAGACGCTTTCGGCGACGCCGCAGATCAGTGATGTCAGGCCGAAGGCGGCGATGGCGACCAGAAAGACACGCTTGTGCCCGTAACGATCGGCGATCGTGCCGACCGCCATCAGCACCGTCGTGACCGCGATCGTATAGGCGTTCATCACCCATTGCAGTTGCTTGAAGTCGGCGTGCAGAACCTGCTCCAGTGTCGGCAGAATCGTGGGAACGCTTGAAATCTCCAGGCCGAACATCAGGCATGCCAGGCAGGCGGCAAACAGAACCACGATGCCTCGGCGGGTCAATACAGTGGGCATGATTCAACCTTTCGAACGTATTTGTCGGCAATCGGCGAATCCATCGCAGCTCGCCCGGCGCGCGTATGGCCCAGGGTAGGCGAGGCTTGATCATATTAGAATTGCATGGTTGGCTATTTCAGAGACAACAAGTGCGGATAGCTGACATGACGCTGGACGTAGACGCTGTGAAAACATTCGTCGCCATCGCCGATCTTCAGAGCTTTACGCGTGCGGCCGAGGCTCTTGGCAGCACACAAGGGGCGATCAGCGTGAAGCTGAAGCGGCTGGAAGAGCGCGTCGGCCAGAAATTGATCGAGCGCACGCCTCGGCTGGTGCGCTTGTCGGCGCAGGGCGCGGTGTTTCTCCAGCCCGCACGCGACTTCCTCGCGGCACACGATCGCGCCATTGCCAGCCTGTCTTCGGTGCGCCGCCGCTTCACACTGGGCATCGCCACCCATGTCGGAGGCGCGGAAGTCCCGACATTGCTGGCGCGGCTCAATGCGCATGACCCGGCGCTCACCATCGAAGTGCGGCTCGATGATTCGCGCGACCTGCTGGATGCTTTCGATCGCGGTGAGATCGACGCGGCGATCATCCGCCGGGAGGACGACCGGCGCGATGGTGAAGTGCTGGCGCCCGAACATTTCGGCTGGTACGCCGCGCCCGACTTCGTCCACCGGGCCGACGAGCCGCTGCGCCTGGCGGCATCCTCGCCATCCTGCGGTATTCGTAACATCACCACCCGCGCGCTCGACGCTGTCGGAATATCGTGGACGGAGGTGTTCCTCGGCTGCGGCTCTTTCGCCGTTGCCGAAGCCGTCTCGGCCGGCCTCGCAGCCTCGGTATTTTCCTGCCGGCTTGCCCCATCCGGCACCATCGAGGTCAGCCGGAAATTCGGGCTGCCGGCGCTGCCGCCTTCCGAGATCGTGCTGCTTTCGACGCTGACGGACGCCAAGTCCCGCGAGGCGCTGAGGACGCTTGCAATGGCCTTTCGCGAGCATCGTCCGCCTGTGGCGGGCAATGCCGGACGGCCCCGGTTCCGCAGTTCCCAGATGGTCGACGGCCTGGCCTAGAGCAATTCTAGGGAAAGTGTGAAGCGGTTTTCCGTTTAGAATTGCGTTAAAACAAAGAGTTAGAGCAGATCGCCGTTTTCCGTGAAACGGTGAAATGCTCTAGGACTCCACCCTCGGACACCAGGGCTGAGACCGGGCGCCTTTGCTGCTATTCGGCCGCCGGTGCCAGCGGCCTGACCCTGGCCATCATCGAGCGCAGCACCGCTGGTTTGAGCGGTTTGTTGATCACCGCAATCTCGAGCCCGCCGGCGGCCGTGCGCACCTCATTGGAGCGGTCTGCGGTGACCAGCACGGCCGGCAGGGTGTCGCCATGGAGCGCGCGCAGCCTGACGATGATATCGAGACCCGTTTCGCCGTCGAGATGGTAGTCGGCAAGGACGATGTCCGGGCGGTGTGTCACCACGCTTTCCAGATCCTTTGAACCGGACACGGTGTCGACGTTGCAACCCCAGCCTTCGAGCAGGAGCCGCATGCCCTCTAGGATGCGGGCGTCGTTGTCGATGCACAGCACATGCAGTCCGGCCAGCGAAGCCGTCGCGGCCGTGCAGGAACCGCGGCGCGAGATCGACGCCAGGGTTCCTGCCCGCGCGACGGGCAGGATGACGGAGAAGCGC
>NZ_RZPH01000811.1:0-2790 GCF_004022825.1 Mesorhizobium sp. M7A.F.Ca.CA.004.04.2.1 | reverse complement strand
CCTCCGGCTTGAGTGAGGCGGTGCGTCGCCTGGAAGCGCAGCTTGGTGTCAGGTTGTTCAATCGCACGACGCGCAGCGTTGTCCCGACCGAGGCGGGCCTCAGCCTGCTGGAGCGGCTCGGCCCGGCGCTGTCGGAGGTGGAGGCGGCGCTGGATGTGGTGAACGGCTTTCGCGACAGGCCGGCGGGTTCGCTGCGTCTCAATGTGCCGGTCAGCGCCGCGCGGCTGATATTGCCGGATATCGTGCCGGGTTTCCTCGCCGCCTATCCCGGCATCCGTCTGGAAGTGATCGCCGATGAGAACTTTGTCGATGTGCTGGCGGCCGGGTGTGACGCCGGCATCCGCTATGACGAGCGGCTGGAGCAGGACATGATCGCGGTGCCGATCGGACCGCGCGTGCAGCGCTTCGCCACCGCTGCCAGCCCTGCCTATCTTGCTCGTCATGGGCGGCCGCAACACCCGAGCGACCTGCTTGGCCACTCTTGCGTGCGCGGGCGCTTTGCCAGCGGTGCGATGCTGCCTTGGGAGTTCGAGCGCGACGGTGAGGTGGTGCGGGTCGATCCGACAGGGCCGCTGATCGTGCGGATCGGCGGCGCGACCGATCTTGCCGTCGATGCGGCCATCGCCGGCACCGGCATCATCGGCCTCTTCGAGGGCTGGCTTCGCCCCTACTTCGAAAGCGGCGCGCTTGAGCCCATTCTCGAACCGTGGTGGCCGAGTTTTCCCGGACCGTTCCTCTATTATCCCGGCCGGCGGCTGGTGCCGGCCCCGCTGCGGGCGTTCATCGACTATATCAAGGGCGGCAAGGCCTGACCTGTTTATGCCGGCGCCTTCACCCCACCCGGCGCTACGCGCCGACCTCCCCATCGAGGGGAGGTAGGGCGTCGCGCTCTTCTACCTCCCCTCGATGGGGAGGTCGCGCCGCAGGCGCGGGTGGGGTGACTGCCGAGCCGCAAACAAAAAGGCCGCCCGGAGGCGGCCTTTTCGATTGTCTGAAGCTGCGGAACGCTTAGCGCTTCGAGAACTGGAACGAACGACGGGCTTTCGCCTTGCCGTACTTCTTGCGCTCGACGACGCGGCTGTCGCGGGTCAGGAAGCCGCCCTTTTTGAGCACGGCGCGCAGCGTCGGCTCGTAATAGGTCAGCGCCTTGGAGATGCCGTGACGCACGGCGCCAGCCTGGCCGGAGAGACCGCCGCCGACAACGGTCGCGACGATGTCGTACTGGCCGGCGCGGTTGGAGGCGATGATCGGCTGGTTGAGGATCATCTGCAGGACCGGACGCGCGAAATAGGTCGCGAATTCCTTGTCGTTGACGATGATCTTGCCGGAACCCGGCTTCACCCAGACGCGCGCAATGGCGTTCTTGCGCTTGCCGGTGGCATAGGCGCGGCCCGACTTGTCGAGCTTCTGGACGTGGACGGGGGCTGCCGGCTGGGTATTGGTGTTGCCGGTGGCGGCGCCCAGTTCTGCGAGCGAGGAAAGCTCAGCCATCTTATGCGACCTTCTTGTTCTTGGCGTTCAGCTTGGCCACGTCGAGCACGACGGGCTGCTGTGCGACATGCGGATGCTCGGCACCTGCATAGACGCGCAGGTTCTTCATCTGGCGACGGCCGAGCGGGCCACGTGGGACCATGCGCTCAACGGCCTTCTCGACGACACGCTCGGGGAAACGACCCTCGAGCAGCTGGCGCGCGGTGCGCTCCTTGATGCCGCCTGGGTGGCCGGTGTGCCAGTAATAGACCTTGTCGGTGAACTTCTTGCCGGTGAACACCACCTTGTCGGCATTGATGACAATGACGTTGTCGCCGTCGTCGACATGCGGGGTGAAGGTCGGCTTGTGCTTGCCGCGAAGATGATTGGCGATGACAGTGGCCAGACGACCGACGACGAGACCTTCGGCGTCGATCAGGATCCACTTCTTCACCACATCCGCAGGCTTCTGCGAAAAGGTTGTCATGTTTTCTGCTCTCGGTTCTGACCTTCATAAGAGAAGGCGTTTCTTGTTGCTTGGATTGTCGGAAGGACGCTGCCCGCCGCCAATAACAAAACGGCGGCCTTTGCGGGCCGCTGCTTCGTGAGGGCTTATAGGCGAGGGTGGTGATCGCGTCAAGGCGCGCGAAAAGGAGAATATCTGACAAAATGCGGCGAAAACAATAAGTTAAGTGAAAGGTATTATTTTACCACATCGCCATTCCGCTTCGGCGGGATCGAATAGGTGCCGGTGGCGTGCGCCACCGTGTGCCCGTCCGGGCCGGCAACGATGTCGATGTCGAACACCATCAGGCTCTTGCCCAGCTTCAGGATGCGGCAGTGGCCGTCGATCGGTCCGGCCTCTGCCTTGCGCACGAAATTGATGTCGAGGTTGACGGTAACGGAAAGCGCATCCGGCCCGGCATGGCTGAGCACGCAGACGTAGCCGCCAATGTCGGCCAGCGTGAACAGCGAAGGGCCGGACACCGTGCCGCCCGGACGCAGGTGCCGCTCGCCGGCGTTGAGCCGCACGGTGCAGCCGCCGGGGAACACGTCGATCGCCTCGAAATATTTGAACTGCTCGTTGAGCTGCGGATAGACGGTCTCCATCAGCGCATTGACTTGTTGCGCGGTCAGAACCGGCTTCAAATTGGTTTGGGCGGGCATGTCGGTCTCTCGTTTTGGCCGACCTGTATGGGCGCGGCGCGGCATTTCTGACAACCTTCGTCCCCTGGCGCAAGCGATCGGTGTTGGACGAAACCTGATCCGGTATTAGATAGCCCAGGCGGAATCGCGGAGACCTTATCCATGGCCGAAATC
>NZ_RZPH01000080.1:0-11123 GCF_004022825.1 Mesorhizobium sp. M7A.F.Ca.CA.004.04.2.1 | reverse complement strand
AGTCAGGACTTCGCGGCCGGTCTTCTCCTCAGCCTCCGCAACCGCCAAAACGGCCGGAAAGATCACCGCCGCCGGGTGAAAGACCGAGCCGTTGTGAACGTCGTCCTGTTCCACGACATGGGAGGCCGCCGCATTGACCATCGCTGCGAAGTAGGGGCTTGTGCGCCGCCGCGTCGGGATGATGGTGCTTGGGCCGTCCGCCGGCCCCATGGCACGCGCAAAACCGTCGATCATCTCGACCTGGTGCGCGCCCTTGCCGGCCAGCGCCGAGCCGAGCCAGTCGATCATCAATCCTTGCGCGAAATGAACGACGCGCGGCGGGATCTGTTCGAAGTCGAGTTCGGCAATGAAGGCGCAGAGCCTGGCGGTTGGCCAATCGGCGGTGTCCAGGCTCATCCGTTGCTCCTCCCCTGCATGCCCTTTAGACCAAAGCGGCCCGGCGCAGGACCTGCCTTGCGCGCTCGATGACCGGCCGATCCACCCTTTCGCCGTTCACCTGGCTAGCTTCGCCGGACGAGGCTGCGCCGACGATGTCTCGTGCCCATGTGATGTCATTATCGCTCGGGCGAAAGCCACTGCGAATCGGCTCGATCTGCCTCGG
The DNA here is from genome assembly GCF_004022825.1 of Mesorhizobium sp. M7A.F.Ca.CA.004.04.2.1. NCBI lineage: Bacteria > Pseudomonadati > Pseudomonadota > Alphaproteobacteria > Hyphomicrobiales > Phyllobacteriaceae > Mesorhizobium > Mesorhizobium sp. M7A.F.Ca.CA.004.04.2.1. The sequence goes on along the minus strand of NZ_RZPH01000080.1, from coordinate 10,522 downwards.
GTGGATGGCCATCTTGCCGCCAAAACCCATCTTCATGGCGTGGCGGGCGTCATCCTCGGTGATTTCGGGACTGTTCAGGTCGGTCGTTACGCCGTCAATCGGCGCGGCCCGGCCAGCGGCGCGCGAACGCCAGACGATTTCGTTACGAGCCGCAAGCAGGATCAGCCGATCATGCGCGCAACCGAGATCGAGCGAGAAGTCGACCGAGCCGAAGGCGACGGCAACGACGTTGGGCATGGCCAATATGTCCGGCAAGTTGGCGAGACCGACGGCGCTCTCGACCAGCGCGATGACGGAAACGCTGCGTGCCATGTGCCTGGCCATATCGGCAATGTCTTCCGGACGTTCGGCCTTGGGCAGCATGACGGAGACGCCGTCAAGGCGCCGCACGGCAGCGATGTCCGCCTGGTGCCAAAATGTGCCGGCGGCATTGATGCGGACCACGACCGCGGATTTCAGCGCGGCTGCATGAGCAACGACCGCTTCCCGAGCGCGGTCCTTGTCGCCAGGGGCGACGGCATCCTCGAGGTCTAGAATGACTGCGTCCGCGCCGCTGCTGTCGGCTTTGGCAAACCGCTCAGGACGTGAGCCCGGCACGAATAGCGGCACGACAGGCGTGACGAAGCTCACCATTGCGCCGTGGCTTTCACCGTCACATGGCTGTCGGACGACCGTGCCTCGAGAGCCATGCCGTCCTGGCCTGGGGATGTTGCGCTCAGAAGCAGGCGCTGCGGGCCAGTCGCCGGATGGACGCCGCGGAATGAGAAACGGCGCGGCGACTGACCGACAATGGCGGCGGCGAAGTTCATCAGCAGCGTCGCCTGCAGCGGGCCATGGATGACGAGCCCGGGATAGTGCTCGACCCCCGTGGCATAGGGCGCGTCGTAGTGGATGCGATGCCCGTTGAACGTCAGCGCGGAATATCGAAAGAGCAGCACGGGATCGATGTCGATCGTGCGCTCGTGCGATGCGGCCAGGGGCGAATTGGCCGGCGGGGCAGGGGACGCAGCAGCGGCTTCGGCGCCGCGATAGACGATGATCTGGTCCTCCTCGATGACCGGACCGGAATCGTTGGCGATGTCGTGCCGGACCGTGACGAAGGTGAGCGGGCCGGTGCGGCCCTGCTTCTCCTCGATGGCGGCCAACGTCGAGCGGCGGCGGATGCGGTCGCCAGAGCGGATCGGCGCCATGAAACGCATGTCGCTGGCAGCCCACATGCGACGCGGAAGCGGCACCGGCGGCAGGAAGCCGCCTTTGGCCGGGTGCCCGTCAGGTCCGAGTTCTCGCATGGCGGCAATGTCGGGCGCCAGGCACCAATGCAGTCCGGGCGCGGCCGCGCCCTCGGCAGTCTGCGCCGCGTGGTCCCCAAGCGTGGCGCCAAAGCTGGCCAGCAGGCGCGGGGTCACAACATCCTCGACCTCGTGCGTGCGTCCAACCCATTCCTGCAGTGTGCTTGTGTCCAGGCTCATGAGGTCCTCGTCAGGCGGCGAATTCGGACCGGATCCGGTCCGTATCGGCGCCAAGCGCGGGGACGCTTGGAACCGTTGCAAATCCCTCCGGCCGCCCTGCCGGCTTGGGTACTGCGATGCGCTTGCCGTCCGGCAGTGCCACCTCCGTCCGGCGGAGCGCCTTGTGGTGCGGCAGGTCGCGCATTGCACTCACCCGGCCCCAGGCGATCTGCGCCTCGTCGAGACGGCTTATGGCCTCGTCGCAGTCGATTGCCGCGAAGATCGGTTCGATCTCGGCGTCGAGCGCCGTGCGGTTGGCAACCCGCCAGGTGTTGGTGGCGAAGCGTTCGTCGGCGAACAGATCCTGCCTTTGCAGCACGAGCGTGCAGAAGCGCTTCCATTCATTGTTCTGCTGGATGGACACGACCACGCTGCCATCCCGACAGGCATAAGGTCGATAGGGGTAGATCGAAGCATGCGCCAGGCCATATCTCTGCGTCTCGCGGCCCGCATATTCGTAGTGCAGCAGCGGCACGGTCATCCAGTCGGCCATGGCGTCGAACATGGCAATCTCGACAATGCGGCCGCGCCCGGTCTTCTGGCGCGCCAGCAAGGCTTCGAGGATCGCTGCATGGGCATTCATGCCGGTGGCGATGTCGGCGGCGGAAACCCCGATTTTGCTTGGCGTGTCCGGCGTGCCGGTAACGGCGCAGATGCCGCTTTCGGCCTGCACCAGCATGTCGTAGGCGCGCATGGCCGCGTAGGGCGTGTCCTGCCCGTAGCCGACGATGTTGATGGCTATCAGCCGAGGAAACTCTTTCGCAATTGTATCGGCCGAGAGGCCGAGCCTGTCGATGGCGCCCGGCACGAGATTCTGCACGAGGACGTCGGCGCGCGCGACCATCCGGTGCAGGAGAGCCAGGTCGTGCTCACTCTTCAGGTCGAGCACCGCGCTCTCCTTGCCGCGGTTGAGCCAGACGAAGTAAGCCGACATGCCTTCCACTGCGGAATCGTAATGACGCGCGGTTTCGCCTTCCGGACGCTCGATCTTCACGACGCGTGCGCCGGCATCGGCAAGGCGGACCGTGCAGAGCGGAGCGGCGACGGCCTGCTCGATCGAAACGACAAACAGGCCCTCCAGTGGGCGGGCGCCGTCAGACATTGCGCTGCACTCCCGAGCGCGCCAGCACACCAGGCTTCAGCCGCTCGTTCTTGCCGTAGTCCTCGGCGGCGTGGAAGAACAGATGCGGCGTGCCATCAATGTCCTCGAGCCTCTTGCGGTAGGCGTCCAGATAGGCCTTGCGGCCATCGTCGCCGACGCGGCCCGGCATGTAGGCGACGAAGGGCGGCAGCACGTCGAAGCCGGAATAGCGCAGCAGACCATTGTGGATCGGCCACAGCACGGTGAGGATGTCGCCATCGATGCCGTCGGGCGCGTAGGTGTCGGCCGACGTGCCCGTGGTGGCGGCCACCATGGCGAGCTTTCCCCTGAACATGCCGGTGTCGTATTTGCGGCCCGGCAGATAGGCGAAACCGCGCGCGAAGACGCGATCGGCCCAGCCCTTGAGCATTGCTGGCATTCCGAACCACCAGACCGGGAACTGGAACAGCACGAAGGCCGCCCGCTTCACCTTTTCGATCTCTGCACTGATATCGGCCGACAGTGCGCCGGCCTCGTAGGCGGCGGTCTGTTCGCGCGGCAGGCTGAAGAAGTCCGGATCGTTACGCTCGCCCGATACGTCGCCCGGCCCTGCGACAGGATTGAAGCCCATCGCATAGAGGTCGCTGACGACCACATCGTGGCCTGCGCGGGTCAAGGTTTCCACGGCCAGATCCTTCATGGCGCCGTTGAAGGATTTTGCTTCCGGGTGTGCATAGACGATGAGGACGTTCACGGACGACTCCTAGTAGGAACGCGGCAGTCCAAGCACGTGCTCGGAAAGGTATGACAGGATGAGGTTGGTCGAGATCGGCGCGACTTGATAAAGACGCGTCTCGCGGAACTTGCGCTCGACATCGTACTCTTCCGCGAAACCGAACCCGCCATAAGTCTGGATGCAGACATTGGCTGCTTCGTTCGAAGCGTCGGCCGCCAGCATCTTGGCCATGTTCGCTTCGGATCCGGGGTTCTTGCCGGCCTCGTAGAGGCTCAGCGCCTCGCGCACCATCAGTTCGGCCGCGCGCATGTTGGCGTAGGCCCTTGCGATCGGAAACTGGATGCCCTGGTTCTGGCCGATCGCCCGGCCAAACACATGCCGCTCCTTTGCGTAGGTGCTGGCCTTTTCGATGAACCATTTCGCATCGCCGATGCATTCGGCTGATATCAGGATGCGCTCGGCGTTCATGCCCGAGAGGATGTAGCGGAATCCCTTCCCCTCTTCGCCGATCAGGTTTTCGGCGGGTACGCGCAGATCGTCGAAGAAGACCTCGGTGGTGGCATGGTTCATCATGGTGCGGATCGGCCGGATTGTGAGGCCGTTGCCGACGGCTTCGCGCATGTCGACGATGAGGACGGAGAGGCCGTCGGTCTTTTTCATGCCGTCCTTCAGCGGTGTGGTCCGCGCCAGCAGCAGCATCAGATCCGAATGCTCGGCGCGGCTGGTCCAGATCTTCTGGCCCTTGACCACGAAATGATCGCCATCGAGGCGAGCAGTGGTCTTGAGCGCCCCCGTGTCGGTCCCGCTGCTCGGTTCGGTGACGCCGAATGCCTGCAGGCGCAATTCTCCCGCGGCGATCTTCGGCAGGTATCGCTGCTTCTGGGCTTCCGAGCCGTGGCGAAGAAGCGTGCCCATCGTGTACATCTGGGCATGGCAGGCGCCACCATTGCAGCCGGCGCGCTGGATTTCCTCCAGCACGGCAGCGGCGGCCGAAAGCGGCAGGCCCGAGCCACCATATGCCTCCGGGATCAGGATCGAGAGCCAACCGGCCTGCGTCAACGCTGCGACGAAGTCGCCGGGATAGGCCATGTCCCTGTCGAGTGCGCGCCAGTATTCTCCGGGAAAGCGCGTGCACAGCCTGGCGACGGCATCGCGAATGTCCTGATAGGCTTCCATGAGGTTTGTCCGGGTTTTCGTCTTGCTGCGGGCCTCACTATCGCGCCTCCGTGCCCTGTCAGCAATGCAGGGCGGACGTGAGCAGATATAACGGAATTCTAATGCTTATGGTGGAGGGCCGAGAAGCTGGCCGACCCAGACGGCCCGCCCGACAAGATCCTTGGCGATGTCCTCTATCGCTTGTCCGGCAAACCGCGCGAGCCGCGAGGCAGGCCGGTCCGCCGGGTAGGCAAGGATCAGGCGGCGCACGGGCACCGGATCGATCAATGGCGCGGCGGTGAGCAGCCCGGCGGTCACATCGGCATGGATAGGGGCGAGCGGCAGGATCGTCCAGCCATGGCCGTTGCGCACCAGGTCCTTCAGCGCCGAATAGGAGTCCGCTTCGATGCCGACATCGAGCGTGATGCCGGCATCCGTGGCGCAGCGTTCGACGATGATGCGTAACCCGTGCTTGATGCTGGGCAGCAGCAGGCGCTTGCCGGCGAGCGAGGCGAACGACACGGCGCGCACGGTTGAAAATCCCGCATCCGGCGGTCCGATCAGGAAGAGGTTTTCCAGGAGCAGCGGGCGCGAGCGCAGCGAACGCGCCATGCGCGGGTCGTAGAGTACCGCGACGTCCACCTCGCCGCGGTGCATCCAGTCCAGCAGATAGCCGGTGTAGGCGCTGACAAGTCTGAGCTTCGCCTTGGGATGGGCCTTGCCGAAGGCGGCCGCCAGCGGCAGCGAAATAATGTCGGCAACGGTGGGCGGCAGGCCGATGGCCACTTCGCCGGTCAGCGGCGCATCGGCGGGTGTGGCCGTGGCGCGGATCTCGTCGATCTCGGCCATCACGCGCATGGCGTGCGCCAGCACCTCCTTGCCCTGCTCGGACAGCACCATGCCGCGTCCGTGGCGCAGGAAAAGGGCAAAGCCCAATTCCTCCTCCAGCATGCGCACCTGCCGGCTGAGCGCCGGCTGCGCAATGTGCAGCCGGTCGGCGGCCTTGCTGAGGCTGCCGAGTTCGGCGACATGGATGAGGGTGCGTAGCTGCGATAACTCCATGAGCTATCGAATACCATTATATCTGATCACGAGAAAGAGACGAAGATTGCATCGGTCAAGCGCGCTAGTCTAATGCCAGTCCAATATCTCGGAGATGCAAGGTGACGGCGAGCATACAAGCAAAACCTCCGGAAGCAGCAGCGCTTGCCGCCGCTCCGACCGTGTCTGAAAGGCAGTGGCCGGATCAGGTCTATGAGGTGCTCAAGGCTGCCGGCATCAGCCACATGTCCTATGTGCCGGATGCCGGTCATACCACATTGATCCGCCTTTTCAGTGAGGATCCCGAAGTCGTCACCAATGTGCTGACGACGGAGGAGGAGGGCATCGCCATCGCAGCAGGCTCCTGGCTCGGTGGCAAGCGGAGCGTCGTGCTCATGCAATCCTCCGGTGTCGGCAATTGCATCAACATGCTGTCGCTTCCCGTGCAGGCGCGCTTCCCCTTGCTCGTCCTGGTGACGATGCGGGGCGAATGGGCCGAGTTCAACCCGTGGCAAGTGCCGATGGGGCAGGCGACGGAGGCGTCGCTGAAGGCGATCGGGCTCAGGGTGCTGCGCGCCGAAACCGGTCCCGACCTGGTGGAGACGGTGGCGCAGGCAGCCTTGATGGCTTTCGACGCCGACCAGCAGATTGCCGTGCTGATCGGGCAGCGGCTGCTCGGCAAGAAGAAGTGGTGAGCGACATGAATTTGCCGACGATGGACCGCCGGGTTGCGGTGAAGAAGCTGCTTGACGCCCGTGACGGCGCCCTGGTCGTGACCGGTCTCGGCTCGCCGAGCTACGACGTGCATGCCGCCGGCGACCGCAACGACAACTACTATCTCTGGGGCGCCATGGGGGGTGCTGCGCTGATCGGCCTCGGGCTTGCCCAGGCCCAACCCGACAAGCGGGTCATGGTGATCACCGGAGATGGCGAACAGCTGATGGCGTTCGGTTCGCTGGCGACGATCTCGGTGGCGCGGCCGAAAAATCTCGACCTGATCGTGCTCGACAATCAGCATTTCGGCGAGACCGGCATGCAGTCCAGCCATACCGGCAAGGGCATTGGTTTCGACAAGGTCGCGGCCGCTTGCGGTTTTTCGAAGACCGCCGAGCTGCGTACGCTGGAGGAGGTCGACATGCTCTGTGGAGAACTTCGGCGCCCGGCCGACGGTCCGCGCCTTTTCGTGCTGAAAATCACCGCCGAGAACCTGCCGCGCTCGCTGCCGCCGCGCGACGCGGTCGAGGTCAAGAACCGTTTTCGCGCCCATCTGGGCTTTGCCACCTGTTGAGGACCGATATGGCGCTGGTTAGTTTCCAGAACACGGTCGGCGGTCGGTTGCAATCGACAGCCGATACATTCGAGAGCCATGATCCGTTCACCGGCAGGCCCTGGGCGCTGATCCCGCGTGGAGGAGCGAGCCAGGTGGACGCCGCCGTGGCGTCCGCGAAGGCAGCATTCCGGTCGAAGGAATGGGCCGGCATCACGCCGACCGCGCGGGGCAAGCTGCTCGTGCGGCTGGCCGATCTGATCGCCGAGAACGTAGATCGTATTGCCGCCATCGAGACGCGCGACAATGGCAAGCTGCTCACCGAAATGACGGCACAGCTGCGCTATATCCCGGAATGGTTCCGCTATTTCGGCGGTCTTGCCGACAAGATCGAAGGGTCGGTGCTGCCGATCGACAAGGCTGGCATGCTCGCTTTCACCCGCCACGAGCCGCTGGGTGTCATTGCAGCGATCGTGCCCTGGAATTCGCCGCTTTTACTTCTGACATGGAAGCTCGCGCCGCTGCTGGCGGCAGGCAACACTGTCGTCATCAAACCGTCGGAACACGCCTCGGCCTCGACGTTGGAGTTCGTGAAACTGTTTGCGCGGGCAGGCTTCCCGCCCGGCGTGGTCAACACCGTTACCGGCATGCCGCTTGATGTCGGCGCGCCACTCGTCTCTCATCCCGACGTCGCCAAGATCGCCTTCACTGGTGGTGAGCCTGGCGGGATCGCGGTCTATCGGGCGGCTGCCGAACAGCTAAAGACCGTCACGCTGGAGCTCGGCGGCAAATCGGCCAACATCGTCTTCGACGACGCCGATATCGAGAGCGCGGTCAACGGCGCGATCTCAGGCATCTTCGCGGCCAGCGGCCAGACCTGCATCGCGGGTTCGCGGCTGCTGGTGCATCGCAAAATCCACGACCGGTTCGTGGAAGGCGTCATAACGCTGGCGGCCAGCGCTCGATTGGGCAATCCGGCGCTGCAAGAGACGCAGGTCGGGCCGATCACCACGCAAGCCCAGCGCGAGAAGGTGCTGTCCTATCTCGGCATCGCGCGCCGCGAGGGTGCGCTTTGCGTGCTGGGCGGCGGCAAGCCGGCCTCGGGTGAATTGGCCGAGGGCTGGTTCGTCGAGCCCACCATCTTCACCGGCGTGAACAACACCATGCGGATCGCGCGTGAGGAGGTGTTCGGGCCGATCCTGTCCGTCATCCCCTTTGACGACGAGGACGAGGCCTTCGCCATTGCCAATGACAGCCCCTATGGGCTGGCGGCGGGAATATGGACCAGCGACATGGGCAGGGCGCTGCGCGGCGCGGCCGCGATGGAAGCGGGGATGGTCTGGATCAATTCATACCGTGCCGTCTCCTACATGGCGCCCTTCGGCGGCTACAAGAGGAGCGGTATCGGGCGCGAAAGCGGGCAGGACGCCATCAATTCCTATCTGCAGACCAAGACGGTGTGGATAGACACCGCCGGCAAGACCGCCAATCCCTTCGTTATCCGCTAGGCTAGGCTTCGGTGGGAGAATCCCCATTCCTAGCCAAGCTCGGCCCATGCTCCCTGAGACGGTGGCCGACTTACAAATGATCGAAGGATTGGACATGAGACAGGCAGGCAAGGTGGTGGTTGTCACAGGCGCGGCGCGCGGCATCGGACGCGCTTGCGCGGAACGCTTTTTGGCCGAAGGCGCGAAGCTCGTGCTCGGCGACATCGATGCCGTGGAGTTAAAAAAATGTGCCGCTGAAATCGGTACCACCGACAGCGTCCTGGCGGTCGTCACGGATGTCAGCAAGAAGGACCAGGTCGATGGGCTGATTGCAGCGGCGGTGGCGAAGTTCGGCCGTGTCGACATCATGGTCAACAATGCCGGCATCGCTCCGGTCCAGGACTTTCTCGACATCACAGAGGCGGACTACGACAGGGTTCTCGCCGTCAATCTGAAGGGCGCGTTCATGGGCACCCAGGCCGCAGCCCGCCAGATGATCGCGCAGGGTGGAGGCGGCGTCATCATTAACATGTCGTCGATCAATTCGGGCCTCGCCAACCCGCGTGTCGCCACCTACGCGATCTCCAAGGGCGGCATGAACCAGGTCACCAGCACCGCCGCCGTCGCCTTCGCTCCCCATGGCATCCGCGTGGTCGGTGTCGGCCCGGGCACCATCGCCACGGACATGGTCATGGACGGGACATTCATCGATTCGGAAGAAATGAGACGGGCAGTCCTTTCGCGTACACCGCTCGGGCGCCTCGGCACGGCAGCCGAGATCGCCTCGGTCGTGGCATTCCTGGCCAGCGACGACGCTTCCTACATCACCGGCGAGACGATCTACCCCGACGGGGGGCGCCGCGTTCTGAACTATACGGTCCCGATCAAGGAGTGAGAAGAATGGGGAGTGACGACATGGGCAATTTCGACAAGCTGCATCACATCTGCATCGTCGTGCACGATATCGACAAGGCGCAGGCCTATTATGACTCCATCGGCATCGGGCCATGGGAGTCCTATCCGCCGCTGGCCGAATACGAAGAACTCCAGGTCCCAAGCCCCGAGGGTTTCAAGGCGATGCAATACCGGATTTGCAACTTGCCGAACGTTCAGCTGCAACTGTGCGAGCCGAACGGCGATCCTTCACCGCAGCGGATTCATCTCAATGGCAAGGGTGAAGGCGTCTTCCATATCGGCTTCGAGGTTCGTGATGCGGATGCAGCCGAGGCCAAGGCGCAGGACGACGGGCTTCCCGTGCTGATGCGCGGGCGCCGGGAAAACCGCACCGGCTTCACCTATTACGATACGGCCGACAAGGCGGGCGTGATCCTGCTGACCCGGGCGACCAATCTGCCCGGCAAATGATCTTCGCGCGAAGGATTGGGGCTGGACAAGGAGACGGGGCGACTGATCAGCTGCCCCGCAATTCCTCAAGCCGGTCGACCAGGAATTTGCCGCTGGTGATGATATGCATTTCCAAAAGGCCGACGGCGCGCAGCGTATCCTTGGCTTCGCACAGGTCGATGAGTTGCCAGTGGTCGCGGTCGGACTGTGCCTGGATCTCGGTGAGCGTCACCATCATGCGCGTGTAGCGTTCCAGCTGCTGATAGATGCGCCCGACCAGTTCGATCGTCGCCTTGCGGCCGGACGGCGCGTAGAGCGCGGCGTGGAAGTTCCAGTTGAGCTGGTTCGAATACTCGCCGGTCTTGCCCTGCTCCTGGTGCTGCTTTGCACGCTCGCGGGCCAGCGCGAGGTCGGCCTCCGTCATCCTTGGAATGGCGAGGGCCAGTAGCCATGTTTCGATCCGGGCCCGCAATTCGTAGAGCTCGAGGATCTCGTCCAGGGAAATGGAGGTGACGACGGCGCCCTTGTGGGAAACCAGCGTGACGAAGCCTTCCGAATGAAGCTGATGCAGCGCCTCTCGCACCGGAATTCGGCTGACGCCGAACTCGGTGGCCAGATGCTCCTGCCGCAGCTGAAAGTTGGCCTCGTATTCGCCGATCAGGATCTTCTGCCTGATGGCATCGGCGACCTGGGTCGAGATGGTTTTCTTCTGTACGAGCATGAATCAGCCTGAGGCGGCCGCCGTGTTTGTTGACTGGCGCCGTGTTGATTGAAGAAGTGGACGCATAGCACCGTTGTCACCGCGATGCCATGTCGCCCGTTTCGCTTCAGTAGACATGTTCCTCGATAGGTTGATTGCCAGCGATCCGTTCGTAGCGGAAGGCCGACAGGTCGACAGAGCGG
>NZ_RZPH01000810.1:0-2792 GCF_004022825.1 Mesorhizobium sp. M7A.F.Ca.CA.004.04.2.1 | reverse complement strand
AAATAACCGGCGCTGCGGCCGGCGGCATCAGCCAGTTCAGCGAGCGACGGTTCTTCCTGGCTCTGCTCGATCCTGCGGCAAGCAGCGGCGACCATCGCCGCGTTGCCGGCCTCGAGCGACGGGCCATCCGGGTCGCAGCGCCGGCACGGGCGAAAGCCGGTGGCCCTGGCCTGATCGAGCGTGTCGTGCAATTGCACATTTTTCGGATTGGCGCGCCGAGACGGGCAGGAAGGCCGGCAATAGACACCGGTCGTCGCCACCGAATACCAGAATGCGCCGTCGGCCGACTTGTCGCGCGCGACGATTCGCGCCCAGCGCGGATCGTCGGCGGCTTGCAGCGGCGTGGATTTCAGATTCTTGGCCAGGGTGATGAACATGGCCGCATTGAAGCCGCCAAAGGCCGGCCTCGCCACCCGTTTCTTGACAAGGGTCAGGAGGGTGCAAGCCTGTTCGTCGGCACGCACAAAGAGTATGGTGTGATGGAAAACATTCGACCCATTAAGACCGAAGCCGATTACGATTGGGCGATCGCCGAAATCACTAAATATTTCGAAAATGAGCCGGAGGTCGGCTCTCGCGATGGTGACCGGTTCGACGTTCTCGCAACTCTGATCGAGGCCTATGAGGACAAGCACTATCCGATCGAAGCCGCCGATCCCGTTGAAGGTGGGCCATCGCCTGGACGGCGATAGCCCTTTCGAATCAGGCAGCCTTCATCAAGCCGAGCTGGGTGAGGGCGGCGACGCCGTCATCGAGGCCGATCTCCTCGACGATCCTGCCGTCGACCACCTTCAGCACCGTGGTGCCGGTGAAACGCATCGTGCGGCCGGTGGCGGCCGGCAGCGAGCCGGCGAGGAAATCGCCGAAGGCCGGGCCGGTATGCGTGCCGCCGCCCTCCCACTGGCCGACGACATAGTCGCCCTCGGCAATCAGGTCGGCCGTGGCCCAGAAGCTGAGGTCCGGGAAGGCGGCGCGGAAGCCGCTCATGAAGGCCTTGATTTCGTCGCGGCCGCGGCGCGGCTCGTGCAGCGAGTATTTCAGCAGCATGTCGGGTGCCGCGATGTCGTCGACGACGGACAGGTCGCAGCTTTCACCCCAGAAGTCGGTGAACCATCTGACGACGACGGCCTTGTTGTCTTCTTGTCTGGTCATTGGAAGATCCTCTTGTCTCTGCAATGTGATCATCGGCGCCGCCGATGATCCGGGATCACCGGATTGGCCGATGACCTGGAGCCATGACTAGGAACATCCGGCCGATGCGAAACTCCGGTTCTTGCCGGCCAATCGAAGAGCAGAGGCGGCAGGTGAGGAGCCAACAAAGCAGCCCGCCATCGCCGTGGTAACTGTTTCTTCTCTGGTTTTGCCGCAGATTGCCCTGCGGTGGAGCAGGCGAAGCAGACGATGGCGCGTCAGGGCAAGAAAAGTCGCAATGGAACGTTCTGGGCCAAGGCCCTGGAGCGCGCCCATCTTGGTGTCTGGGACTGGGATCTTGTAACCGGCGACTGCTTCTATTCCGCGACCTGGGCGCGGATGCTGGGCTACGATGAGAGCGAACTTGCCAACACCAGCGACCTGTGGCTGCAACTGACCCATCCCGACGACCGCGAGCGGGCGCTGGCCAGCGGCGACCGCCACATTGCCGGCCTGACCGACGCCATCGAGACCGAATTGCGGCTGAAGCACAAGCAGGGACACTGGGTGTGGGTGCTCGATCGCGGCGGCGCCGTCGAGCGCGACGCGATGGGAAAGCCGCTCAGGCTGCTGGGTGTGCAGACCGACATCTCCAAGCAGAAGGCGGCCGAAGCCGAACTCGAGCAGGTCAATGTGCGCTTCCGCCTGGCGCTTGCCGCCAGCGGTACCGGCATCTGGCACCACGACCTCGCCACCGGCAAAAGCTATTGGGACGAACGCACCAGGGAGATTTTCGGGCTTGTCTCCGACACCGCCGAAGTCGAGCGCGACCACTGGTTCGGCTATCTGCATCCGGACGATAAGGAGGCCGCGTCGCGCGCGCATCTGGTGCCGCTCGAAACGGACAAGGTCACCGCCGTGCAATACCGCATCGTCCGGCGCGACGGAGAGGTCCGGCACATAGAATCCCTGCTGCGTTTCATCGCCGACCCGCAAATCCCGGACCGCCGGCTGGCGGGGCAGATCCTGGGCACGGTGCGCGACATCACCGAAGACAAGCAGCGCGAGCAGGAGCTTGCCTATGCGGCCCGCCATGACGCGCTCACCGGTCTCTTGAACCGCGCCGCGTTCGACCGGCTGCTGGCCGATCACATCGCGGCCCCGCAGTTGCTGCCGCTTTCCGTGTTCTACGTCGATCTCGACTACTTCAAGGCGCTCAACGATTTTGCCGGCCACGCGGCCGGCGACCTGGCACTGAAAAGCGTTGCCCTAGGCATTCTGGGCTGCCTTCCCCCGACGGCGCATGCCGCGCGCCTGGGCGGTGACGAGTTCGCGCTGCTGATGCCCAATTGCAATACGGCGCAGGCCGGGCGGCTGGCCGACGCGGTACTTGCCGCGGTTCGCGATGCCGAACTAGGATCGACGGCCACGTCGCGCAAGCTGGCGGCCTCGATCGGCATCGCTTTCGTCGATGACGCCAACACGACGGTGGCCGACGCGCTGGCCTGCGCCGACGACGCCTGCTACGCGGCCAAGGCCGCCGGGCGGAACCGATTTGCCGTCTTCTCCACCGATACGGCATCGGGTTCGGGTGGCCTCAACGCGGCGCGCGTCGTCGCCGATACGGTCGATGCCATGGAAGACGGAAGGCTGACGCTGTT
>NZ_RZPH01000809.1:0-2794 GCF_004022825.1 Mesorhizobium sp. M7A.F.Ca.CA.004.04.2.1 | reverse complement strand
GCGTCGAGGTGATGCTGGGTGCCAAGGCCAAGGGGCTATCGACCAAAGGCGATGCGCTGCCGGTCGAGACGGCGGATGGCAAGAGCGCCAAGGTCGCCGCCGAAAAAATCCTGGTCACGGTCGGCCGCAAGCCGGTGACCGAAGGCTGGGGGCTCGAGCAGATCGACCTCGACAGGGCAGGCAAATTCATCCGCATCGACGACCAGTGCCGCACCTCGATGCGCGGCATCTTCGCCATCGGCGACGTCACCGGCGAGCCGATGCTGGCGCACCGGGCGATGGCCCAGGGCGAGATGGTCGCCGAGATCGTCGCCGGCCACAAGCGCAACTGGGACAAGCGCGCCATTCCCGCCGTTTGCTTCACCGATCCGGAACTCGTCACCGCTGGTCTTTCGCCGGAAGAGGCCAGGGCTCTGGGCGGCGAGATCAAGATCGGCATGTTCCCGTTCGCCGCCAACGGCCGGGCGATGACGAAGCTGGGCGAAGACGGCTTCGTCCGCGTGGTGGCGCGGGCGGACAACCATCTGGTGCTCGGCATCCAGGCGGTCGGGCAGGGCGTGTCGGAACTGGCGGCGGCTTTTGGCCTGGCGCTGGAGATGGGCGCCAGGCTGGAGGACATTGCCGGCACCATCCATGCCCATCCGACGCAAGGCGAGGGATTCCAGGAAGCGGCGCTCAAGGCGCTGGGGCACGCGCTGCATGTTTGATTCGTGACAGTGCAAAGGCGGTGATGCTGGCGGGACACTCGCCCCCCTCTGTCCTGCCGGACATCTCCCCCTCAAGGGGGGAGATCAGCAGTTTCGGGCAACCCGCCTCTTCCAAGACTTTGAAAATTGGCGAAATCTAAGATGACAGCCTATCTCCCCCCTAGAGGGGGAGATGCCCGGCAGGGCAGAGGGGGGCAGCCTCTCACAAGAGAGAGACGCTGATCACCCCGCCAGCCGGCTCACCATCTCATGCTGCGCATAGGCGCGGCCGAAGCGGTTGGCCAGAAACGCGTCGAGCGCGATGTCTTCCTGCTTGATGAAGCCCGTGGCCGGCAGGCTGCCGTCGGCGAGCATGTCGAGCACGGCGCAGATGCCGGACGCCGTGGTGATCTGGATGGCGCTGCGCACCTGATCGCCGATGCGCCTGGAGTAGATCTTGTTGGCGTAGGTCTCCTGCAGCAGGCGGCCGTTCTTGCGGCCGGAGACGGTGACGAAGACGATGACCACGTCCTGCAGCGTCGCCGGCAGCGCGCTCTCGAAAATGTCTTTCAGCACGTCACGGCGGTGGCGCAGGCCGAGATCGTTGAGCAGCGCCTTCATGATCGCGGCGTGGCCGGGATAGCGGATGGTGCGGTAGTTCAGCGTGCGCACTCTGCCCTTCAGCGTCTCGGCCAGCGTGCCAAGGCCGCCGGAGGTGTTGAACGCTTCGTAGGTGACGCCGTCGAGCGAGAACTCCTCGCGCTCTTCCAGTGGCGGCACCTCGACCAGCTCGCCTTCGACGATCGCCTCGCAGGGCTCGCAATATTCGTTGATGACGCCGTCGGTGCTCCAGGTCAGATTGTAGTTCAGTGCATTGGAGGGATATTGCGGCAGGGCGCCGACGCGCATGCGCACGCTCTCCAGCGAATCGAACCGGCTGGCGAGATCGTTGGCGACGATCGAGATGAAGCCCGGCGCCAGGCCGCATTGCGGAATGAAGGCGCTTCTGCCCGAAACCGCCAGTTCCTTGACGCGGCGGGTCGAGACGACATCCTCGGTCAGGTCGAGATAGTGCACGCCGGCACAGGCCGCCGCTTCGGCGATGCGGGTGGTCAGATGGAAGGGAGCGGCGCTGAGCACCGCGAATTTGCCGGCGAGTGCGGCTTCAAGCGTGCCGGATGCTTCGATGTCGAGCTCAAGCGTCGCAACCGTGGCCGGCAGTTCGGCAGCAGCGAACTGTGCTGCCGAGCGGTCGACGAGCGTGACCTGATAATCCCCCTTGGCGGCGAGCATCTCGGCAATGGTCGAGCCGATCTTTCCGGCGCCGACAACGACAATTTTCTTCATGGCCGATCCCTCACTGATTGTGAGCCCAGATTCGCAGCTTGCCCGTCGAATGGAAGCGTGGTTTGGTTCGAAACGAAACCGTTGATTGGACAGTCTGCCGGGAAGAATCGTCGAAATGCTCAGTGACGCCGAACAGGCCCTGCTTTCCCTGCTGCGCGAGAATGCGCGCGCCTCGACCGCCGAGCTGGCGCGGCGGCTTGGCGTCTCGCGGACCACGGTGCAGAGCCGGATCGAACGGCTGGAGCAGCGCGGCATCATATCAGGCTATGGTGTGCGACTGGCGCCGGACTATGAGCAGGGGCTGGTGCGGGCGCATGTACTGCTCACCGTGACGCCCAAGCTCGCCGACAAGGTGGTGCGCGGCATGCGCGCCCTGACGACGGTCCGGACGCTGCATTCGGTCAGCGGCAATTTCGACATGATCGTCATCGTCGACGCACCATCGATCCGCGACCTCGACATGCTGCTCGACCAGATCGGCGCCATGGACGGGGTCGAGCGGACCCTGTCGTCGATCATCCTGTCGA
Source organism: Mesorhizobium sp. M7A.F.Ca.CA.004.04.2.1 (assembly GCF_004022825.1). Lineage (NCBI taxonomy): Bacteria > Pseudomonadati > Pseudomonadota > Alphaproteobacteria > Hyphomicrobiales > Phyllobacteriaceae > Mesorhizobium > Mesorhizobium sp. M7A.F.Ca.CA.004.04.2.1. Next base: position 234 of record NZ_RZPH01000809.1, on the reverse strand, counting down.
CGCGGATCGATCGGTGAAGCTGCTGGTCTCCCCCCTCGAGGGGGAGATGGCCGGCAGGCCAGAGGGGGTCGGTTCGACCGGATGCGACCTCCTTTCGACAGATGGGCGTTAGCGCTTCACGCGAGGCGACCCCCTCTGTCGCCTGCGGCGACATCTCCCCCTCAAGGGGGGAGAAAACTCACCGCCACCTCAAGCCCAGGGCGACAATCCTCAAGCGTGATCGATGCGCCATGC
>NZ_RZPH01000808.1:0-2796 GCF_004022825.1 Mesorhizobium sp. M7A.F.Ca.CA.004.04.2.1 | reverse complement strand
CCCTTGGTTGAGCCGCTCGACCTTGGCGGCGTCGATGTCGACGCACACCACCTGATGCCCGACTTCGGCAAGGACCGCAGCCTGCACGAGGCCGACATAGCCAATTCCAAACACCGTCAAATTCATTCGGTTTCATTCCCATGCAAGGCAGCGGACCGTTTTCGGTCCCGCCGGTTCAAATCGACTTTCCCAACTACTTTACACTGCATGCCAGCGATTCCGGAAATTGACAGGGTTCGCCGAGCGCCGTGAAGGCAACCCGCTCGATCTGCAGGGAAAGCTTGCGGCCCGGATCCGCGAACGCTCCCATCCAACCCTTCATCGTATCGCTGCCCCAAAAGCTGAAGAATATCTTCTGTGCATGGCTGGGCAGCTTCGCCGGGTCGGTAATCGTGTTCACCAGCTGGCCGTTGACGTACCATCGCAAGCTGTCCTTCTGCCAGACGAAGGCGTAGTCGTTGAAGGCGTTCTCCGTGCCGCCCGGCACGTCGACCAGCTTCTCGTTCTTGCCCTTGCCCGCGATATAGGCATTGACCTGCACCTTGGAGGTGTCCTTGGTCAGCACCTCGAAGTCGATCTCGTCCCAGGGCTGCTTGTCGCTGGGACCGATATAGGTGAAGAACGCCGCGTTAAGGCCGGAGCCGGTATCGGTCTTCAGCCGTGCCTCATAGGTGCCGTAGCCGAAGCGCTGCTTGGTCTGGATCTCGCCGCAGACGTAGTCGCGATCCTTCAGCGTCTGCTTTTCGAAGCCGAGCGAAAGCACATTATTCGACAGTTCGACCATGCCTTTCGACCAGGTGCAATTCTGATGGCTGCCGTTGTTCCAGCCGTCGGAAACATACCAGCGCGCACGATCGAAGCTTTTGAAATCATCGACGAAGGACGGCGATGTCGGAATGTCCTGGGCGTAGGAAGGGGTTGCCGGGAAACCGCCGAGAGCAGCCAGCAGCAACGCACCGAGCGACCCCAGCCGTCGCCAGGCGGCTTGTCCGGTCCGATATGCGAGAGGCGGCGCGTCAATTGCCGTCGTAGGTTTCGGATTCGACTTCATATCAAACTCACCTTTGCGCTGTGTGTCCCCAACCCAAAGTCGACGTGCGAACCGCTCCTGAACGGGCCAACCTTGACCTTCCCTGTGACCCTCTCGATTGCTTCCCGCCTTGCATCAAATCTGTTGCAACAGTTCCGAGCCTTCACGTTTCAACCTCTGCCGGCGCCTGCCGGCCAGGCGAATTCCGCCGAGGCGGCGGCCGAATCGGCGTCCTCGTCGAAGACCATATCCAGCGAATGACGGAGCTCTTTCATCATGCCGTCCTGGCGCGACAGCGCTGCAATGCGGCGTTCGCAATTCAGGATTGACTGTGTCAGTGCGCTGACTTCCGAAGACCGCTTGTCGGAAGCTGAGCCGTTCTCCATGGCTTCGACCAGGAAGGCGGCGTTGGTCGACGTTGTCCGGTAGCGATTCTCAAGCCCGGTTCTTTCGGCCTCGATCTCGGCCGCAATTTGTTCGAACAGCTTTGCCAGACGATCAAGACGTGAAACATCGGCCTGCCGGTCGCGGGCCGGATCCCTTGATCTGAAACCGAATATCGAGGCCATGGGCTCAGGTTCCTGTCATCGCCGGCTTGTGGGCCGGGCTTCTGGCCGATCCCCGCAGCCGGGGCTCAAAAACTCGCCTTGCATTGTCCTGCTCCTCTGAAGGAGAGACATCGGACCAATCCGATCGGGGGCCAGTTCGGCTGGTCGTCCAATATGCTGCACCGCAACATAGACTGCCATCGTCGGAGCCGCGAGGCAACCACCCAATTCGTAAACTCATAAATCCAGCCGAAATGGTTTGCGTGATGACGTGTCGCGAGCGGACAAACCGCAGGCCTCGGGCCTCGCTCTCAGCGTTCCTTGCCCATGCTGGTTCCAGCCATCAGAAAGCGCCGCGGCGGCACAGGCTTTTGGCTGGACATAAGGCCGACGCGACGAAACAGCGCCTCGAGCTTGTCGGAAGCCACGCCCTGGACGATGGGGACGAGGTTGGACAGGCTGGCGAAAGCGTAAGCCGCGGCCGATGCCAGCCCCCGCTCAGCCTTGACGTCAAGGAAATTGCGCAGCCGATATTTGTCGCGCACGTGCCGTTCATGCCGCCGCAGCACCGCCTTCGAGCCTTCCGGCAGACTGTCGATCGCCAGCAGCGCCAGATCCGCATCGGCCAAACGCTTCAGGTCCTGAGTCTTGTGGCGGCCGCTCAAAGAATCGGCGCGGACGACGGCGCCGTAGCCGCAGGAGCGAATGACCTTGAACCGCGCCCCGCATGCGACTGCGCGGGCGTAGAGTTCATAGTCCTCGCCCAGCCGCAGGCTCTCGTCGTAGCTCAACCCGTGGCGGTGGAGGAAGGCACGGCTTATCACCGGCTTCAAGAAGCCCAGTTCGCCCCTCTGCACGCGGCGCCTGGAGATGTTGCCTTCGACGAAGCGCTCGAAATCGAGGAATTCCGGATCGGCGGCAAATTGCGGCGCGACGATTTTCGTCGCGTCGCCCGTCGCATCATCCCTGATCAGCATGATGTTGTCGGCTGCGAAATCCCAATCGGCCCCGGCAAACAGGTTGCGAAACCGGCCTTCGAGGAAAAAATCGTCGGCATCAAGAATGCTGATGAACGGCGATTTCGAGCCGGCGATGGCTGCGTTGCGGGCAAAGGAGGGGCCGCGATTGACATCGAGGCGCATCACGGAGAGCCGCCCGCTGCCATCATCGGCGGATCGTGCGACATCGGCGGGGTCGTCGGTGGAGGCATCATCGACA
>NZ_RZPH01000807.1:0-2799 GCF_004022825.1 Mesorhizobium sp. M7A.F.Ca.CA.004.04.2.1 | reverse complement strand
GTAAGGGTCGGGGCGAAGCCCGAATGGCGGGAGGGGCGCCCGCCGCAGGAAATGCGGGCCCGCCAGCCGGAGCTGCCGAAAATGGTGCCCGCCGGTCCCTACAATCCGCTCGGCGCAAGGGCGCTCTACCTGTCGCGGGACGGGCGCGACACGCTCTACCGCATACACGGCACCAACGACCCGTCGGGTGTCGGCTTCGATGGGACATCGGGCTGTTTTCGTCTCACCAACACGGATGTGATCGATCTTTTCAAACGCGTCGCTGTCGGCGCAAAGGTGGTGGTCCAATGACGATGATCAGCGAACCGGACATGCCGGCGATCGATATCGGAAACCAGGAACAGCGAGAACCGGTTGCCACCGAGAAATTCAGCAAGGCAAAGACGATCGGCGTCATCGTCGCCGGTGGCGCGCTTCTTATCACCGCGGTCAACATGGCGGCCGCGGTCTATCTCTATCGGGGCATGAGCGACCTGCGCTTCGTCGAAGCGCGGCTGGAGCAGCTCGGCGCGTTCGAGCAGCGGATCGCGGCCCGGCTCGACACGGTCAACAACGGTTTTCAGAGCCGGTTCGAGAAACTGGACAGCCAGTTGCAAGGCAGCTTCAACGAGATCGATGCCGGCATTGCCCGGCTGGGGCAGACTATGCCGGTCGCCGGCGGCGAGGCCATGCCAGGTGCGGAAGAACCGTCCGAATTCGCCACCAGCACGCTGGCGCAAGCGCCCGAAGCGCTCGACGGCGAGAGCGCGAGCGAGCCCGGCGTCATCGAAGCACCCGCACCCAGGAAGAGAATAGCATCGGCCTCGCCCCCTGCCCCAAGCTCCAACTACCAGCGCATCCAGCAGCCCGACGGCAAGGTCTATTACCGCCGGATCAACTAGACGCCATTGCTCTAGAGATCGCGCTGCAGCGCCAGGATGCGGATGGCCCGGACGGACCGCTCCCGCGCCTCAGTGAGGAAGGCGATGTGGCAGTAGGCACAGGCCACGATGCCAAAAAGCAGCACCAGGCTGTTCTTCAAGGTGAAATCGACGGCCAGCGAATACGGAAGACCCTTGGGCGAGGTGAATTCGGCAATCGTGCTGGCCGTTTCCGAATGGCTGCCGACGGCGATCATCAGGCCAGCGAAAATCAGGGCGACATGGTTGGCGAGGAACGAGGATGCCGATCTTTTGGCGTGGCACGCCACCCAGCAGACGATCGCTGCGGCGGCAAGAATGACGGCGTCGATAGCCATGGAGCCGCCCAGCCAGACATCGACCTGCTGCCAAAGTACCGTCGACAGAGGGCGCAGTTCAAGCCATAGCCACCATGCGGTGGGGCTGGCCGGATAGGCGCCCAGCAACAAGGTCGCCATGCGCTCCCCTGCCAGGACCGCCAGAATGAGAAACGGAAAGGCGAAAAGCAGAAGCGGCTGGCGTTTCATGTTCCCTCGACAATCTGCAAGCCAGGATAGGCTGTATAGATTGCTCAAGGCTTAACAGCCTACTTCCGGCCCTCTCCCGTTTGCGAGCGTTCGAGGACGGCAAAGAAGATCACGGTGAGCAGAAGGACGATCAGCAGCAGCACGAAGGCGGCTGCCGCGCCTTCGTTGAGCGAAAGGCCGAGAAAGGCACGGCGATAGGCAAAGAAGCTCAGCACTTCGGTCGCGTTGCCCGGCCCGCCCTTGGTCAGGACATAAGGCAGATCGTAGGTCCGGAACTCGTTGATCAGCTGGATGATGATGGTGATCGCCGCGACCGGCCGAAGCATCGGCAGGGTGATGTAGAAGAATTGCTGCCAGCCGCGTGCGCCATCCACTTCAGCCGCCTCATAGGGATCTCGCGGCAAAGCGGCGAGCCCCGCGGCGAGGATCAGCACGACGAAGGACATTTGCTGCCAGATGTCGATCGCCGCCATCGTCCAGAGCGCCATGCCTGGCGTGCCTAGCCAGTCGAGGCGCGGCAGGCCAAACGTTTCCATCAGATGATTGGCGATGCCGAGATTGGGCTGGAGCAGCATGCGCCAGATCAGGGCGACGCTGATCGGCGACATCGCCATGGGAATGGTCAGAACCGCGAAATAGACCGGCTTCATCCGGACCGTCCGGTTGAGCATCAGGGCGATGCCGAGCCCGATCACGAATTCGCCGACCACCGTCACCGCCGAATAGCGCACGGTGAGCCAGAGCGCGTTCCAGAACAGCTCATCGCCGATCATCGAGGCGAAATTCTTGAACCCGACAAGCGGCAGAAGCTGCGGCTTGATCAAGGTCATCGAGGAGATTGAGAGGATGCAGGCATAGGCCAGCGGAAAGCCCATCACGATCGCCAGCAGCAGCAGGCCGGGCAAGGCAAAGGCCCAGCCGGTCCGCCATTCGCGGCCACGGGCAGCCAATCCTTTTTTGATCGCGTTGAACATCGTAACCGAGCCTTGGTCGGGGTGTGGCGTTCCTGGTCTGGTCAAGATCCGGGGTCTGGACAAGATCCGGCGCGGCTGACACCGCCGCGCCGGATCTCCTGGCCGAGCCGGACCGCTATTTGTCGAGGAGCCCCTGCAAGCCGTCGGAAGCCGCCTTCAGTGCTGCCTCCGAAGTCGCCTGGCCGCCAGCCGCCAGCGACAGCTGGGTACCGAGCAGATCCTCGTATTGCGCCGAATAGGTGAAGATCGGAAACGACTTGCCGGTCGCCACCACATCCTCGGCGGTCTTGTAGAAGGGATATTTCGCCAGCACCGCCGCATCGGCATAGACATCGCTGCGCACCGGCGCGTGGCCCTCGAGCGCGCGCTTCACCGAAACATCCTTGCTCTGCACCCACT
>NZ_RZPH01000806.1:0-2800 GCF_004022825.1 Mesorhizobium sp. M7A.F.Ca.CA.004.04.2.1 | reverse complement strand
ATCCAGGCCAGCGCGAAACTGTGATCGGCTCCGCCCTTCACCCGCCCCAGCGCCATCAGGAAACTCGATTCCGAGGGCGCCAGCAATTTGTCCTCGGTGATGGTGCCCGGTGTCACCAGCCGCACGACGTCGCGGCGCACCACCGATTTGCCGCCGCGTTTCTTGGCCTCGGCCGGATCCTCGATCTGTTCGCAGACGGCGACGCGGAAACCCTGGCCGATCAGCTTTTGCAGATAGTCGTCGGCGGCATGCACCGGCACCCCGCACATCGGGATGTCGAGCCCTTGATACTTGCCGCGCTTGGTCAGCACGATGCCGAGCGCCCGGCTCGCCTTCTCGGCATCGTCGAAGAACAGCTCGTAGAAATCGCCCATGCGATAGAACAGCAGCGAATCGGGGTTCGCCGCCTTGATCTCGATAAATTGCTCGATCATCGGCGTGGCGCCGGCGTGGACGGTCGGCGCCGGCGTCATCGCCTCGGGGGCGTCTGGCTCGTTCGGGCTGTGCATGTTCATGCGCGGCACGCTAGCAGATGTGATGATGCGGTTTAATGCCGGCGCTTCGAAAAACGGGGGACGACGGGACGGCAGCTTGTCCGCAATTGCCGATGCGGACCGCGATTCCAGCGCGCGGGCGGTTTACACGCGGCGGCGCGTGGTCTTAATTCGGACCGAAACAAAGCACCCGCTTCAAGGAGGTGCTGCACCGGTGAGGAAATCAAGAACATCATGGCCAGGAAAACCGAGAACAGCGGTCCGTCCGTCAGTGCGCAGGAAGCGCTCGAATTCCACGCCATGGGTCGGCCGGGCAAGCTGGAGGTCGTCGCCACCAAGCCGATGGCGACGCAACGCGACCTCAGCCTCGCCTATTCGCCTGGTGTCGCGGTTCCGGTCCTGGCCATCGCCGAAGACCCCTCGCGCGCCTTCGACTACACGACGCGCGGCAACATGGTCGCCGTCATCTCCAACGGCACGGCCATCCTCGGTCTAGGCAATCTCGGCGCGCTGGCCTCCAAGCCGGTGATGGAGGGCAAGGCGGTGCTGTTCAAGCGCTTCGCCGATGTCGATTCCATCGACCTCGAGGTCGACACCGAGGACGCCGACGAATTCATCAACTGCGTGCGGTTCCTCGGGCCCTCTTTCGGCGGCATCAACCTCGAGGACATCAAGGCGCCGGAGTGCTTCATCATCGAGCAGCGCCTGCGCGAATTGATGGACATTCCCGTCTTTCACGACGACCAGCACGGCACCGCGATCATCTCGGCCGCCGGCCTGATCAACGCGCTGGAGATCACCGGTCGCGACATGAAGACCACAAAAATGGTCTGCAACGGCGCTGGTGCGGCCGGCATCGCCTGCATCGAGCTGATGAAGGCGATGGGCTTTGCGCCGGAAAACATCATCCTGTGCGACACGAAGGGCGTCGTTTTCCAAGGCCGCACCGAAGGCATGAACCAGTGGAAATCGGCGCATGCGGTCAAGACCGAGGCGCGCAGCCTCGCCGAGGCACTCGATGGCGCCGACGTCTTCCTCGGCCTCTCCGCCAAGGGCGCGCTGACCACTGCCATGGTGCAGTCGATGGCCAAGAACCCGATCATCTTCGCCATGGCCAATCCCGACCCGGAAATCACGCCGGAGGAGGTCGCCGAGATCCGCACCGACGCCATCATGGCCACCGGGCGTTCTGATTATCCCAACCAGGTCAACAACGTGCTCGGCTTTCCCTACATCTTCCGCGGCGCGCTTGATGTCAGGGCAACCACCATCAATGACGACATGAAGATCGCCGCCGCGCAGGCGCTGGCGGCATTGGCGCGCCAGGATGTGCCCGACGATGTCGCCGCCGCTTATCAGGGCAACCGGCCGAAATTCGGCCCCAACTACATCATCCCGGTGCCGTTCGACCCGCGCCTGATCTCGGCCATCCCGATCGCGGTCGCCAAGGCGGCGATGGACTCAGGCGTCGCCCGCAAGCCGATCCTCGATCTCGACCGTTACGCGCAGGAGCTGTCGGCCCGCCGCGACCCGATCGCCTCGACCCTGCAGCGCATCTACGACCGCGTGCGCCGCCAGCCCAAGCGCATCGTTTTCGCCGAGGGCGAGGAGGAGCAGGTCATGCGCGCCGCCGTCTCCTATGTGAACCAGCGGCTCGGCACCGCCATCCTGCTCGGACGCGACGACGTCATCAAGGAGAACGCCAAGCACGCCGGCATCGACCTCAACAAGCAAGGCATCGAGATCATCAATGCAAGGCTGTCGCGCCGCAACGGCATCTACACCGACTATCTCTACGAGCGCATGCAGCGCAAAGGCTTCCTGTTCCGCGACTGCCAGCGGCTGATCAACAACGACCGCAACCACTTTGCCGCCTGCATGGTGGCGCTGGGCGACGCCGACGGCATCGTCACCGGTGTCACCCGCAACTATTCGACCGCGCTCGACGACATCCGCCGCGTCATCGACGCCAAGCCCGGCCACCGCGTCATCGGCGTCTCGATCGTGCTGGCGCGAGGCAAGACCGTGCTGGTCGCCGACACCGCCGTGCACGATATGCCGAATGCCGAGCAGATCGCCGACATCGCCGAGGAGGCCGCGGGCTTTGCCCGCCGCATGGGTTATGAGCCGAGGCTCGCCATGCTCGCCTATTCCACCTTCGGCCATCCACAGGGCGAGCGCTCCGAACGCGTCCAGGAAGCGGTGCGCATCCTCGACAAGCGCCGCGTCGATTTCGAATATGACGGCGAAATGGCCGCCGACGTGGCGCTCAACGCGCGGGCCATGGCGCAATATCCGTTCATAAG
>NZ_RZPH01000805.1:0-2804 GCF_004022825.1 Mesorhizobium sp. M7A.F.Ca.CA.004.04.2.1 | reverse complement strand
GTGCTGGCCGAAGCGATGCGAGACGGCACGAATATCGACCAAAGGCGCGGTCATGCCTTTCTCCTGCGCAGCAATGTCAGTTCGAACAGCACCACCAGCACGATGGAGACGGCGAAGACCAGCGAGCCGACGGCGTTGGTCTTGGGGTTAAGGCCGGAGCGCAGCAGGTTCCAGATTTCGACCGGCAGCGTGGTGTCGAAGCGGGTGAGCAGGAAGGAGATCACGAACTCGTCCCAGGAGAAGGTCATCGACAGGAAGAAAGCTGCGAAAATGGCCGGCGCCATGACCGGCACGGTGATCAGCAGCAGCACCTTCCATTCCGGCGCGCCGAGGTCGCGCGCGGCACGCTCGATGTTGATCTGGTGGTCGCCCATCTGGCTGTAGATGATGGCAAAGCACAGCGGCAGGTTGATCACGACATGGCCGATGCCGGCGGCAAGCAGCGATTTCGGCACGCCGGCCCAGTTGAACAGCACCAGCAGCCCCATCCCGATGATGAGATAGCTGACCGTCAGCGGCAGGGTGATCAGCCCGCGCAGCAGGCCGGAGCCAGGCAGGACGAAGCGGGCAAAGCCCCAGGCGGAGAGAAAGCCGAGCGTGACGGCTGCGAGCGAGGAGATGGATGCCACCAGCAGCGAGTTGACCAGCGCCGAGGTCAGCCGCGTGTCCGAAAGAACCGCATCGTACCAGCGCAGCGACGGGCCGGTGAAGGGCGGGATCGGGAACGACGTCGCCTGCAGCGAAAACAGCACCAGCACGACGACCGGCAGGAAGATGAAGCCGTAGACGGCGAGCGCGTAGAGCCAAGAGGCGATGTGGACGAGCGGGCGCATCTCAGGCCCGCTCGATCTTCAGCCAGCGCGCGCAGGCGAGGTAGGCTGATGTGACCACCGCCATCAGGATAATCGACAGCGCCGAGGCCAGCGGGAAATCGCCGCGCCGGCCGATCTGCATCATCACCAGTTGCGGCATCAGCAGCTCGTTGTTGCCGCCCAGGATCTGCGGCGTGATGTAATCGCCGATGCACAGCACGAAGGTCAGGAAGGCGCCGACCATGATGCCGGGCAAGGTCAGCGGCAGCACGATATGCAGGAAGGTGCGCACCGGCCCGGCGCCGAGATCGGCGGCCGCCTTGCGGTAGCTCGGGCTCAACTGCTTGAGGTTGGCAAAGATGGTCAGCGTCAACAGCATGACGAAGAAATGCACGAAGCCGGTGACGGTGGCGAAACGCGTGTTGGCGAGTTGCAGCGGCTCGCTGATCAGGCCAGAGCCGGTCAGCGCCCGGTTGACGACGCCGTTCTGCGCCAGCACCAGCAGCCAGGAATAGGAGCGCACGACATAGGATGTCCAGAACGGCAGCACCGCCAGCATCAGCGCCAGCCGCTGCCAGCGTTCCGGCACCTGTTCGGCGAGGATCCAGGCAAAGGGATAGGCGAGCAGCACCGAGACCACGGTGACGATCGCGGTGACCTGCAGTGAGTTCACCATCGCCTGCCAGTAGGAAGGGTTGGTGAAGAACTGGCTGTAATTGGACAGCGTGAAGCCGCCGCCCTCATGCGCCGTCAGGCTGGAAAGCCCCATGGCGATGAAGGGCAGCACGAAGAACAGCAGCGTCCAGCCGAGCGCCGGCGTGACCAGCGCCCAGGGCAGGGCAGAGCCCGCCCGGGGCAGGGCCGCCCGGGGCAGAGCAGAGCCCGCCCGGGGCAGGGCACGTCCGTTGTTTGCCGAGCTGCTCATGAGCGCTATCGGCTCATTTCGCCTGCAGCATTTCGGTCCACATATCCTGCATCTTCTTGTCGAGATCGGCGTTCGGCGCCGGATAGGCCTGGGCGCGCGCCAGGAAGCCCGGCTGCTCGTCGAAGCGCAAAACCTTCTTCTGGTCGTCGGTGAGTGCGGCCTTGGTGTTGGCCGGCATGCCCCAATAGCAGGAGGAGGTGGCAAGGCGCGCCTGGCCTTCCGGGCTCATAATGTACTGGATAAACTTCAGCGCCATGTCCTTGTTCTTGGAATCCTTGAACATGGCCAGCGACTGCGACCAGAGAATCGCACCCTCCTTGGGGACCGAGAAGTCCAGCGCCGGGTTTTCCTTGGCCAGGCCCGCCGTCACCCATTCGCCGCCGCCGACCAATATGTCGACCTCGCCGGTCGCAAGCGCCGTCTGGCTGGCGGTCACTTCGCCGACCAGCTTGGCATTGGCCTTCATCTTCAAGAGCTCGTCCTTGAGGGCGGGCAGGTCGGCTTCGGTGAGATCGGCCGTCTTCTTGCCGATCGCCAGTGCGGCCATGCCGATGACCGGCAGGTAGTAGTCGTAGATGGCGACCTTGCCCTTGTACTTGTCGCCGGTGAGTGCTGCCATCGACTGCATGTCGGCTGGATCGACCTTGGTCTTGTTGTAGCCGATCGTGTTGTAGCCGAACTTTTCGGTGATGCCGTAGCGCTTGCCGCCGACCACGGTGGAGCCGTCCATCTTCACCTGCGGAAACAGATCGGCCAGCGGCAGCTTGTCTTCCGGCAATGGCTCGAACAGTCCCTTCTCGACGCCGCGCGGCACGTCGATGCTGTCGATCACCATCACATCCCAGTCGCCGGGCTGCGACTGCTCGACGATGGCGAGGCCGGCGCCGGTGCCCTCGAATTCCTTGACGTTGACCTTGACGCCATTGGCCTCCTCGAAAGGCTGCAGCAAGGCCGGATCGGCATGATCGCACCAGATCAGCGCGTTGAGATCGGCGGCCTGCGCGCCCGTCGAAAGCAGCAGCGCCGCGGCGGCGGCAGCGGGGCGCAAACGGGGCTTCAGGATGGAA
>NZ_RZPH01000804.1:0-2805 GCF_004022825.1 Mesorhizobium sp. M7A.F.Ca.CA.004.04.2.1 | reverse complement strand
CTCCACCATCAGCGCCATTTCCGGCACCGCGAACTCATCCGCAGTGTGACCAAGGGAACTGTAGAAAACCTTCCCCGCCCCATAGCGCCGTTTCCAGACGACCGGCATGACGACGCCGCCTATCCCAGGAAAATGCGCGTCGGTGAAGGTGGTGGTCGCCAGCACTTCGTTGCTCGGGTCGACATGCATGTAATACTGCTCCGACCGGTAGGCGAAATCGCTGATGCCCGATGTGATCGGCTCGTCCGGCCTGGTGATCGCGACAGTATAGTCGATGATGTTGCCGGGATGCGCCACCCATTGGCCGCCGGTCATGAACTGATAGTCGGGCTCATTGCGGAAACTGTCGCCCATCGTGCCGTGGAAGCCGCCGAGTCCGCTCCCCCCGCGAACCGCATGCATCAGGTTCTGCAGCTCGGCCTTTTCGATCGTCGACATCGTGATGACGGGCACGATGAGATCGAAGGAAGCAAGCTCCGGATCAGCGAACATCGCCGTGCCCTCACCCAGCGTGACGTCGAAGCCGTTTCGCTCAAGCAAGGTGCGAACGACCTTCGCGCTCTGCTCCGGCGTGTGGCCCTCCCAGCCGCCCCAAGCGATCAAGGCCTTCTTTGGCATGGTGTCCCTCCCTTGGAGCACTCCGCTTCGATCTATCTGGCGTCAGCGCCAGCCCAGCGCCGGCGCGACATGGGTCAGGATCGCCTCGATGACATGCGCATTGTAGTCGACGCCGAGCTGGTTCGGAACGGTGAGCAGCAGCGTGTCGGCCTCGGCGATTGCCTCGTCCTGCGCCAATTCCTTGATCAGCACATCCGGCTCGGCCGCATAGCTGCGCCCGAAGATCGCCTTGGTGTTCTCCTCGATGAAGCCGATCTGGTCGCGGCCCTCATTGCCGCGGCCGAAATAGGCACGGTCGCGATCGTCGACCAGCGCGAAGATGCTGCGGCTGACCGAGACGCGCGGCTCGCGCTTGTGACCGGCCGCTTTCCAGGCTTCGCGGTAGATGCGGATCTGCTCGGCCTGCTGGATGTGGAACGGCTTGCCGCTCTCGTCGAATTTGAGCGTCGAGCTCTGCAGGTTCATGCCGAGCTTGGCCGCCCATTCCGACGTGGCGTTGGTGGCAGCACCCCACCAGATCCGCTCGCGTAAACCCTCCGAATGCGGCTCGAGGCGCAAGAGGCCGGGCGGATTGGGGAACATTGGACGTGGATTGGGCTGGGCGAACCCCTCGCCCCGCAGCGTCTCGAGGAAGACCTCGGCATGATGCCGCGCCATGTCGGCGTCGCTCTGGCCTTCCGGCGGCGCATAGCCGAAATGGCGCCAGCCATCGATCACCTGCTCGGGCGAGCCGCGGCTGATGCCGAGCTGCAGGCGGCCGCCGGCGATGATGTCGGCAGCACCGGCGTCCTCGGCCATGTAGAGCGGGTTCTCGTAGCGCATGTCGATGACGGCGGTGCCGATCTCGATGCGGCTGGTCTTGGCTCCGACTGCCGCCAGCAGCGGGAACGGCGAAGCGAGCTGGCGGGCGAAATGATGCACGCGGAAATAGGCCCCATCCGCCCCCAGTTGCTCGGCGGCGATCGCCAGCTCGATGGATTGCAAAAGCGCGTCCGATGCCGAGCGCACTTGCGATTGCGACGAGGGCGTCCAGTGCCCGAACGACAGGAAACCGATTTTCTTCATAGCCATGCGATATAAGGATGCGCGTCAGGCTTCAATGCAAAAGAGATTTTTCGACGCGCCCAATCCAGGCTCATGCATCGCTATTTTCAAACGCGCCGATGCCTTGCGCGATCAGGTTGGTCGCCATGACCAGTGAGACGATTGCCGCGGAATTGAAGACGACGACCCACCATTTGCCGCCGGTCAGGAAGCCATAGCCGTCGGCGACAGCCAGTCCCCAGTCGGCCGATGGCGGCTGGATGCCGAGGCCGAGAAAGCTCAGCGTCGCGATCGAAAAGAACGCGTAGCCCAGCCTTGTGACCAGCTCGATCAAGATCGTTTCCCTGATGTTGGGCAGTATCTCCAGAAACATGATGGCGAGCGGGCCCTCGCCGCCAAGCCGCGCAGCGCTGACATAGTCGCGCTCCTTCTGCCCGCGCACGGCGGCGCGGACGGTGCGCGCCACCAGCGGCGCGTAGGCGATGCCGATCACCAGGATGACCGTTACATTGGACGGGCCGATGGCCACCAGCGTCATGGTGACGAGAACGATGAACGGAAACGCCATCAGCGTATCGAGCAGCCGCGCGCCGATGGCATCGACCAGGCCGTCGAAATAGCCGAGCACCAACCCGATGATGCTGCCGGCGGCGACACCGGCCAGCGTCGCCAGCGGCGCAACCAGCAGGATGTCGCGCGATCCGACGACTATGCGGGACAGCACGTCGCGGCCGAGCTGATCGGTCCCGAACCAGTGCAGCGCGTCGGGCGGCGTCAGCATCGCCAGGAAATCCTCGGCATAGGGATCGTAGGGAACGAAGAGGTTGCCTGCTATGGCGCACACGACCCAGAACAGAAGCAGCAGCGATCCGACCACGACCGACGGCGGCAATCCGGCGAAAGCACTGCGGATCCGGCGCACTGCCGGAAAGCCGGCCACGGAGCGCGGTGGTGCGGGAAACTCCGCCAGATCTGTCATGGCGAGGTCCGGCGGCGTTGCCGCGGATCGAGCAGCGCCAGTACGAGGTCGCCGGCCGCCGCCGACAGCACGAAGATTGCCGCCATCACCAGCACGCCGGCCTCGAGCATCGGGAAATCGCGTGCCTTGGCCGCATTCAGAACCAGATTGCCAAGCCCCTGGAT
>NZ_RZPH01000803.1:0-2806 GCF_004022825.1 Mesorhizobium sp. M7A.F.Ca.CA.004.04.2.1 | reverse complement strand
GCCTTGAGGTGGTCCGCGCTCTTCGGCTTCAGTGCGATTTGATCGGCAGGCACGGCAGCCAGCTCGGCATAGGCCGCCGCCTGCTTGGGGAAGCGCGGCATGCCGAACACCTCGTCGCCGATCTTGAAGCCGGTGACGCCGGCGCCGAGTGCTTCGACAGTTCCCGAGATATCCCAACCCAGGATGTAAGGCGGCTCGCCGAGCAAGGGGTAGTAGCCGGCACGGACGGCGCCGTCGACCGGATTGATGCCTGCGGCCTTGACGCGGACCAGCACTTCGCCGGTCTCTGGCGTGGGATCCGGCTGATCGGCGATGACAAGGACGTCGGGTCCGCCGACGGAATTCTGGATAACGGCACGCATTGAGATGTCTCCTGCTTGGTTGGTGCCACTATCATTTGGATAGTAATATCCCCTTGTCCAGTATGTACCTTCCTGATATATACGCACCTCATGGATAGTGAAGATGATTGCGGTTTCGGCTATGATGCGTTCCGGCGGGCGTGTCCTTCGCACACCGTGCTGGAGATGCTGGCCAGCAAATGGGTCTATCTGGTGGTTTGCGCGCTGCGCAAAGGCCGGCTGCGCAATGGCGAGCTTGCCCGGAAGCTCGAGGGCATCACGCCGAAGATGCTGACGCAGACGCTGCGGGTGCTCGAGCGCGACGGCCTGGTGCGGCGCGAGATCTTCCCGGTCATTCCGCCGCGCGTCGAATATGAATTGACCGAGCTCGGCCAGAACCTGGCGGGGCTGCTTACCCAGATCAGGTCATGGGCGGAGCAGCATGCGCCGGATATCAAGGATGCCCGTGCAAGGGCAATTGCCGAGAGTGAAGGGGATTTGGCCGCGTAGGGCGGGTTCATTTTTCCCGCCGGAGCCGCAAGCCGCGACAATGCGCCAGCCTGATGGCGAGCGTTGGTGCGGCAAACCGCCAGGTCTTAGCCGATCATGGCGCTGCGGCCACCGACTTCGGCTTCGCGGATCTTCGTGTCGCGCGATTCCAGCATTTCCGCCTTGGAAAGCTCCGCTTCAGCTTCGCCGAGTAATGATTCGGCGGCGCTTCGCTGCTGGGCGAGGTCGCTTTGGGAATTCCTGAGGTTGTCGCGGCGCAGGCGAGCCGCCTTGGCGAAGGTCGGATAGGCGAAATGGTTGATGTCTGTGATGCCGGCCTTCTTTTCCTCGGCGGTGATCTGAAGCTCCAGCTCGACGGCCATGCGTTCGAACTCGGCGATCATCATGTCGAGCTGGAGCAGCTGCCGCCGCTTCTCATTCACCTGAAACTGTTTCAGCCGAACGAGGTTTTCACGTGACTTCATGATTCGGTACTCCCGGAAACGCACACCCGCACTTATCGTCCAAACCACCTGGAAACGCCCAGGCCGCACCCGTGTCCACCGCCTTTCCCCGAACTATGGGAAACAAAACCCTAAAGTTTTTTGCCGGCGGTAACCATTCGTTTACGGGCATTGTTAATCATACGGGTCAGGACTTAAGGCCGGGTAAAAATTCCGGCCACCGATGCGGAAGCGACGTCGATGAGTCCCTGGAGTCGCTTAGTCCAGGTTGTTAATGTGTTGCATTAGGAATTTGGTTCTGAGATTCGTTATTAGATTCAAGAGGGTGTAGAAAGAGGTTAAAAAATCTGGTACCGTCATGGACGGGAAATTAGGATTTGTTAACCATTCAATGGCAGCCTCTGCACAAGGCAACCACTGCTCCGGGTCCGGACGGGTCGTGAAATGGTCCGGCAGCAGAAAAGGGGAATGAAATGCGTGTTCTGCTGATAGAAGATGACAGTGCAACCGCACAAAGCATCGAACTGATGCTGAAATCGGAAAGTTTCAACGTCTACACGACCGATCTCGGGGAAGAGGGCGTCGATCTAGGCAAGCTCTACGACTACGATATCATTCTTCTCGATCTCAACCTGCCCGATATGTCGGGCTACGAGGTCTTGAGAACGCTTCGCCTTTCCAAGGTCAAGACACCTATTCTCATCCTCTCCGGCATGGCCGGCATCGAGGACAAGGTGCGCGGCCTCGGCTTCGGCGCGGACGACTACATGACCAAGCCGTTCCACAAGGATGAGCTGGTTGCCCGCATTCATGCCATCGTGCGGCGCTCCAAGGGCCACGCCCAGTCGGTCATCACCACCGGCGACCTGGTGGTCAACCTCGATGCCAAGACCGTCGAAGTCGGCGGCCAGCGCGTGCACCTGACCGGCAAGGAATACCAGATGCTGGAGTTGCTTTCGCTGCGCAAAGGCACCACGCTGACCAAGGAAATGTTCCTCAACCACCTCTATGGCGGCATGGACGAGCCTGAGTTGAAGATCATCGACGTCTTCATCTGCAAGCTGCGCAAAAAGCTCGACGCGGCATCGGGCGGTCAGAACTACATTGAAACGGTCTGGGGGCGCGGCTATGTGCTGCGCGAACCGGAAGACATTCGCGTCAGCGCCTGAGCGACGAATCGCTCGAATCTTTTCCATAAAAAACCCGGCTTCGGCCGGGTTTTTGCATGACGGCTGGTAAGGGTCTGTTTTGGGCTGCTGAGCAGGAAACCGTCACGCACTTTTTCTGGAATTGCTCAAGGGTACCGAATCAGGTGCGCTCTTCAAGGTGCGAAAGCGCTCGAGCAGCTGCGGGCGGTTGAACGGCTTCAAGAGATAGCCCTGGGCGCCGGCTCGCTTGGCCCGCATGATCGAAGCAATATCGAGCTCGACCAGGGAAATCAGGATCTGCGGCCTTATCGGGCTCTCCATGGCGCGGACGCGACGGATGAGATCGACCGCCGGTACGTCAGGC
>NZ_RZPH01000802.1:0-2811 GCF_004022825.1 Mesorhizobium sp. M7A.F.Ca.CA.004.04.2.1 | reverse complement strand
AGCCTGATCACCCACCCGGCGACAACGACGCACAAGAACCTCAGCGACGAGGCGCGCGCCGAGCTCGGCATCGGGCCGGGCACGCTCAGGCTTTCGGTCGGCCTGGAGGACACCGACGATCTGCTCGAGGACATCGCGCAGGCGCTGAAGGCCAGGTAGCGCGCGAGCGTCGTCACAGGATTACAGGCCGACCGCCTTGCGCAGCACTTCGTTCATGCGGGTCTGCCAGCCATCGCCAGCGGCCTTGAAGCGGTCGAGAACGTCGGCGTCGAGGCGTAGCTGTACGGCACGTTTGGGCCGGGCAAGCGGCGGCCGGCCAACCTTGCGGCGCGAAACGGCATCGGTTGGCTGAGCATCCGGATCGGCTTCGGCCGCAGCGGTGATCTTGGCATCTTCTTCGTCGGTCATCGCGGCAAGCGCCTTTTTGGCCAACGCCAAAGCGTCAGCACGTGACAGCTGGGGCGCAGCAGCCTCACGGCGTACGATCGTCTTAGAGGTTTTCGACATAGTCCGTAATTTCCTGCCTTGTGGCCTTGCGCAGCGAAATAACGCGGATGGCGTATCGTCGCTCGACATAAACCATCACATGGACGCCAGTTCCGATCAGACCGATGGCAACGAGGCGGTCCTCGCCAAAGTCCTCGCTGTCGTCGAGCCTGATAGCGGCGTTGGCGAAGTCGAAGGATGGTGCGATCGCAAAATCCACGCCATGCTTGGCCCTGTTCATCCTGGCCTTGTTTTCATCCCACTCGAACTGCATCGCCGCCGGTGCGTTCCCATAAATTATGTATACACAAAAATAGAGCCTAACGCAACATTTCCGTATATACGATAATTATTCCAGCGGTCAAACCTAGCTGACGCCTTCAGGCGCCGGACGGCGTCTCTTCCAGCTCGGCCGTCTTGGTGCCGATGGTCATCGCATTGCCGCGCCAGTCGACGGCGCCGCCGAGCCAGCCGCGTCCCCACATCGCCGGCAGGATCAGGTCGCGCGCCATGATCGCGGCGACCATGCGTGGCGACAGGTACCAGCCCTTGGACCAGGCCAGGGCGCACTCCGGAAGGTAGAAGGCCGCCAGTACGGCAATGGCGGTTGCCCAGAGGCTGAAACCGGCACTGGCTGCGGCAATCAGCGCAAGCACCAGCGGCACCAAGGCGCCGGTCAGGATTTCGGGTGCGAAGAACAGCGGGAAAGTGACGCGGCGCAGGCGCGCCCAGCGGGCCTGACGCGACCAGATCTCGTCAAATGAGCGCCGGCCAAGCGGCTGCTCGAAGGGGGCGGCGACGAGATTGACGCGCAAGCCGAGGCTGTTCACCAGCTTGGTCGCGGCGGCGTCCTCGGCGATCTCGGCGGCCAGCGCGCGGATGCCGCCATTGGCGTCGAGCATCGGCTTGTTCCAGAGCATGCTCTTGCCCTGGGCAAAGCCAAGGCCGAGCGCCTCGCCGGCATATTGCCAGCGCGCCTGCAGCGTGTTGAGGAAAGCGCATTCGACCTCGGCCCAGAAGCCGGCAGGCCGGGAGCCGATCGGCGTCGAGCAGACAAGGCCGGTGCCGGACCGCCCGGCAGCCATCAGGTGCTGGACGTAGTCTCTCGGCATCAGCACGTTGGAATCGGCCAGGACGACCCAGTCGTGCCGCGCCGCTTCCCAGCCCTTGACGCAATTGTTGAGTTTCGGATTGGCGCTGATGCGGTCGTCGCCGATAAGCAGCCGGGCCGGAACTTTCGGAAACCGGACGATCGTCCTGTTTATCAATTTGACCACCGGATCGTCGGCATGGGCAACGCAGAAAATCAACTCGTAGCGCGGCCAATCGAGCGAGAAGGCGCGTTCCAGCGTCTCCTGCGTGAACGGCTCGACGCCGCGCGACGGCACGACGATCGACACCGGCCGCGGCTTGGCGGCCGGCGGCCCAATGGTGTGGCGCCGTTTCAGACGCGAAGCGGCGAGCACGATGCTGGCGAGATTCGAGAGGATGAGGACAGTTGAAAGCGTGGCGGCTATGAGAGTGAGTTCCATCGAGATCCGGTCACTCCAGGAAAACCGGTCCGCAAGATGGCCGGTTCAACAGTTCAGCAGAGCGCCCGAGTCGCGCATCACCAGTCCGCGCACACCATCATTGTCATATGTCACTTAAATGACATTCTTTGTCGGCACCTGCCCGCGAGGTCGGCCAGAGGAGGCTTCGGTCGGTTGACCTAACCGCACAGAGCGCCGAAAGTTCCGCTGGAACCGTTTTTTGGAGCCGCTTATGTATAGCGCCGTCACGCGCAACATCGAAGTGCAGGTCAGGCCGTTCTATCTGGAGGACCGCTCGGATCCCTCGGAGAACCGCTATGTCTGGGGCTATCAGATAACGATCGACAATCAGTCGGACGACTTCGTGCAGCTTCTGTCGCGCTATTGGCATATCACCGACGGCACTGGCCGGGTGGAGGAGGTGCGCGGCCCCGGCGTCGTCGGCGACCAGCCCGAACTCAATCCCGGCGACAGCTACCAATACACGTCCGGTTGCCCGCTCTCGACACCATCCGGCATCATGGTCGGGCACTACACGATGCGCAACAAGCGGGGCGAGACATTCGACATCGCCATTCCGGCGTTTTCGCTGGACCTGCCGGGGACGCGGCGGACGGTGAATTAGCGTCTTTCTCCCCGTTCTACGGGGAGAAATGCCCGGCAGGGCAATGAGCGACTATCTGTGGTGTCAAGTTGCATTGGCGAACTCCATGCGCGCATCGCGTGCTTTTGCATTGAGAATGACGAGGAGTTTTCGCGCCAGCGCCATGCGGATGACCATTTTGGTTTTGCC
>NZ_RZPH01000801.1:0-2815 GCF_004022825.1 Mesorhizobium sp. M7A.F.Ca.CA.004.04.2.1 | reverse complement strand
CTCTATAGTCTGCCGCATCGCCCGAACCGGATGACATCAATGGCAGAGTACTCGGCCTTTTCGCTGCTCGCGAACGCGCTCAAGGGAAACAAGGATTGGAAGCCGGCATGGCGCAAGCCTGACCCGAAGGCGTCCTATGACGTCATCATCATCGGTGGCGGCGGTCATGGGCTGGCGACCGCCTATTATCTTGCCAAGGAACACGGCATCACCAATGTCGCCGTTGTGGAAAAGGGCTGGCTCGGTTCCGGCAATGTCGGCCGCAACACCACGGCGGTGCGCTCGAACTACCTGCTGCCGGCCAACACCCGCTTCTACGAACACTCGATGAAGCTGTGGGAGAACCTCTCGCATGAGCTCAACTACAACGTCATGTTCTCGCAGCGCGGCTGCCTGAACCTGGCGCACACGCCGGCCCAGTTCGACGACTATGCAAGGCGCGGCAACGCCATGCGCCATCTCGGCGTCGACGCCGAACTGATGACGAAAGCTGAGATCAAACGTCTGATCCCGGCGCTCGATGTCTCCGAAAGCGCGCGCTTCCCGGTGGTCGGCGGCTTGATGCAGCGCCGCGCCGGCACCGCCCGCCACGATGCGGTAGCCTGGGGCTATGCGCGTGGCGCCGACCGGCGCGGCGTCGACATCATCGAGAATTGCGAGGTCACCGGCTTTCTGCGCGATGGCGACCGCATATCAGGCGTCACCACTTCGCGCGGCGACATCCGCGCCAGGAAGGTGGCCGTGGCGGTCGCCGGCAGCACCGGACGCGTCATGCAGCTGGCCGGCATCGAGACGATGCCGATCGAGAGCCATGTGCTGCAGGCCTTCGTCACGGAATCGCTGAAACCCTTCATCGACACCGTCGTCACCTTCGGCATGGGCCATTTCTACATGTCGCAGTCGGACAAGGGCGGCCTCATCTATGGCGGCGACATCGACGGCTACAACAGCTACGCCCAGCGCGGCAATTTGCCTGTCGTCGACGAGGTGATGAGCGAAATGCTGGCGCTGTTTCCGGGCCTTGCCCGTGTGCGCATGCTGCGCTCCTGGGGCGGCGTCTGCGACATGTCGATGGACGGCTCGCCGATCATCACCACCGGTCCCCTGCCCGGCATGTATCTCAACTGCGGCTGGTGTTATGGCGGCTTCAAGGCGACGCCGGCCTCGGGCTGGTGCTTTGCCTGGACCATCGCCAAGGACCAGCCGCACGATCTCAACGCCCCCTTCACCCTCGACCGCTTCCACCGCGGCCTGGTGATCGACGACAAGGGCCAGGGTGCAAACCCGCGGCTGCATTAGCAATAGGTAGAGTCCAATGTTGATCACTTGCCCCTATTGCGGTCCGCGCGACGTCATCGAGTTCACCTATCAGGGTGACGGCAATCGTGAGCGTCCCGACTCCGCCTCCCAGAATTTCGAGGCGTGGAATGCCTATGTCTATGACCGGCTGAACCCGGCCGGCGACCACAACGAGATATGGCAGCATTCCGGCGGTTGCCGCGCGCATCTGCGCGTCGTGCGCAACACGCTGACGCATGAGATTTCCAGCGTTGCCTTTGTGCGCGGTGATCATCAAGGGCGCGGCGATCATGGCTCCGCCGCGCGCCGCAAGGCGGAGGACAAGGCATGAGCCCGCGCCGCGCCGATACCGGCGGCCGCATCGACCGGCTGAAAACCATCCGCTTCACCTTCGACGGCACGGCCTACACCGGCCATGCCGGCGACACGCTGGCGTCGGCGCTGCTGGCCAAGGGCGTCACGCTTTACGGACGTTCGTTCAAATACCACCGCCCGCGCGGCCTGCTGACTGCCGGCGTCGAGGAACCCAACGCGCTGGTGACGGTGTTGAAGGGCGAGGTTCGCGAGCCCAACATTCCGGCGACCCTGGTCGAAATCCATGACGGCCTGGTTGCCATCAGCCAGAACCGCTTTCCCTCGCTTGCCTGGGACATCAACGCCGTCAACCAGCTCGGCGGCAACATCCTGTCGGCCGGGTTCTACTACAAGACCTTCATGGGACCGGTGTTCGGCCCGCTCAAAGGCACGCGCTTCTGGATGTTCTGCGAACACTTCATCCGCCGCGCAGCCGGTCTCGGCAGCGCCGGAACGGCGAAAGACCCGGCCCGCTACGAGCGCATGAACGCCTTTTGCGACGTGCTGGTGGTCGGCTCCGGCCCGGCCGGCCTGATGGCCGCCAGGACCGCCGCCGATCAGGGAGCGCGCGTCATGTTGGCCGATCTCGAGCCGCTTTTCGGCGGTTCGGCCAACTGGTCCGGGGAAACGATCGATGGCGCACCAGCTGCCGATTGGGCGCGCCGCACCGTCGCCCAGCTCGCAGGCCGCGACAATGTCCGGCTTTTACCGCGCACCACAGTGTGGGGTTATTACGACAACAACACGCTTGCCGCGCTGGAACGGGTCAGCGATCACAAGGATCAGCCAGGCAAGGGCGAGCCGCGCCATCGCTATTGGGCGATCCGTGCCAAATCCGTGGTCCTGGCCACCGGTGCGTTCGAGCGGCCGCTCGTGTTCCCCGGCAATGACCGGCCAGGCGTGATGCTGGCGCATGCAGCCGAGCGCTATGCCAACGAATTCGGCGTGCTGCCGGGCGAGCGGATCGCGCTGTTCACCAACAATGACAGCGCCTATCGGGCGGCCGTCGCCTTGAAGAAGGCCGGTGCCGCGGTCGTCGCCATCGCCGATGTCAGGCCGGAACTTTCGCCGGAGATGCGCAAGCTGGCCGCGGAAGCCGAGGCCGAGATCTTCGCTGCCCATGCCGTCGTCGCCACCGACGGTCGAACGGCGCTGCCCGGCC